>CAZNMP010000401.1:0-3186 GCA_964573875.1 uncultured Planctomycetaceae bacterium
ATTAGCAACCTACATGCGCACCCGATCGAGCACGACGATCGTGTCCCAATAGCTACGGAATAGCCGTCATCCTAACGGAATAGTTGTCATCCTGAGCGAAGCGAAGGATCTTGGAACTTGGTTAGCCCCACATAGATTCTTCGCTGCGCTCAGAATGACTGTTTTTGGCGATTCTGCACTTCTCTTGCGCCCGCCCCCCTGCCCTCCCCTGCCCTGCCCCGTTGAACGACAAATACGTTGGATGAAAAGTCAAGTTTTGCATCAAAAAAATGCTTGCACGAAACGTCATCGACTGGCAACGAACAACGTCACGGGGCCGTCATTGACCAGCGATACTTCCATGTGTTGGCGAAATCGTCCCGTGGCCGTTGGAATGCCTTGGGCCGCAACGGCCTCGACGAAAGTTTGATAAAGTTTTTCAGCCGCCTCGGGCGGGGCCGCTGCCGTGAAATCGGGACGCCGGCCACGCCGGCAATCGCCCAACAGCGTAAACTGGCTGACGATCAGCATCGCGCCTTGCACGTCGGCCAAAGAAAGATTCATTTTTTCTTGACTGTCCTCAAAAATTCTGAGCCCCGCAATTTTTTTTGCCAAATACAGAGCATCCGACTCGGAATCGTCGGCCGCTACTCCCAGCAAAACGAGCATCCCCTGCTCAATGCGGCCAGTAATCTCGTCGGCCACGCGAACCTCGGCCGATCGCACACGTTGGATACAAGCAAGCATGGCTAGGGATTAGGGGCTAGGGGTTAGGGACTAGGGATTAGAGGTCAGGGGTCAGAAACAGCAGTAATAGCGAGTAAAAATAAGCATAGAGAATTTGCAGGATTCGTACAATTGCCCTTTAGCTGCGGCTGGGATCCACTTAGAATTGATCCAGCTCAGTTTTATTCTTGTCCCCCCCCTACCCTTTTTTCATCCGACGCAATAATTGGGATAGATTCATCCATCCCCCCACGATCCATTACGACATAAAATTATGCCTACAACGAAACCTCTCATTGCAATAACTATTGGCGACCCAGCCGGCATCGGGCCGGAAATCATCGTCGGCGCTTGGTCTGAAACGGTCATCCACGATTGGTGTCGCCCCGTGGTCGTCGGCCATCCGGAAATCATTCGCCGCGCCGTGGATCTTTGGCAAACCGGGCTCTCGGTCGTCGAAATCGAATCGCCCGAGGAAGCGCAACCCTCGCTCGATGTCATTCCGTGTATTCCATGCGGTTCGCCCGACGTACTAGGCGTCCAACCCGGCACGCTCGACGCCAGGGCCGGCCAGATGGCCTACGATGCCATTATGACCGCCACTCGCTTGGCCTTGGCCGATCATGTCGATGCCATCGTCACGGCCCCCCTGCAAAAAGAATCGTTGCACAAGGCGGGCCACGATTACCCCGGCCACACCGAACTTTTGGCCCACATTTGCGGCGTCGACGATTTCGCCATGATGCTCTACCTGGGCCCTAACGACGAAATGCCCTCGCCCGCCGGCTTGGCTGTTGTTCACGTCACGTTGCACACGGCGTTGAAAAACGTCTTTGAACAACTGACCGAGGAAGCCATTTTGGCGAAAGCCCGGCTTGCCCACAATTTCATGTCACGGCTGATGCGTCCGACGGGCCGCGGCGTAGCGGCCGCGATCCACAATCGCCGCAAATCCGATATCAAACCCAACGACCCCCGACCGCGCATCGGCGTTTGCTCGCTGAATCCGCACGGCGGCGAAGGCGGGCTGTTCGGCGACGAAGAACTGCGAATCATTCGCCCCGCCGTCGAACGAGGCCTGGCCGAAGGCCTTCGGCTCGAAGGCCCCCTGCCCACCGACACGCTCATGGTCCGCGCCCGCGACGGCCGCTTCGATGCCGTCGTGGCCATGTATCACGATCAAGGCCACATCGCATTGAAATTGCTGGGCATGCACCGCGCCGTCAACGTTACGCTCGGCCTGCCCATCATTCGCACGAGCGTCGCCCACGGCACGGCATTCGACATCGCCTGGCAGCGCCAAGCCGAAACCGGCAGCATGATCGAAGCGTTGCGCGTTGCCAGCCGGCTGGCCGCCGGAAGAAAAGATAAGATAAGCTAACGGAATGACACGTCGCCAAACGCCTCTTTGTTATTCCGTTTCCAACACCACAAGCGAAGATAAGTGTTCGCAGAAAAAACACTCGTGCTCAAGCAACTGCTCAGGACTGCATCTCGGCTTGACGCATTTTATCGCGGGCACGACTAAGCATGGGGCCAACGCTGTTCTCCGGCATCCCAACCATCGTGCTGATCTGTTGGTAGGTCAGCCCCTCGATGTGATACATCCGCACGACGCGAGCCTCGGTGCCCTGCAATCCGCCCAGAATTCGCTCAACCTCCTCTTTTTCACCCATCCGCTGTTCAACCGGAACGCGCGGATCGGCCACATCGTCCGTTGTGATGGTTGAGGTCGTGATGCCCTCGCCGGGCCGTGCCGCCATCCTCGCCAGAAGCTCCTTCACGACGATCCGCCGGGCAACAACCGTTAAATACGTCGCCAAGCTGCTCTTGCCGCGAAAGTTGCGCAACAGGCTGAAATCGTTTTTCACAATCGCCAGAAAAACTTCCGCACAAAGATCGTCGCGATCCGCGGACGTGATGCGGATGCTTCTGGCCCGCGCAGTATGGTTCACCACATGCACAACCAAGCCCATGAAGCGGTCTACGAAATCTTCCCAAGCCCTTGGCTTTTGTTGCAGGCAGCGCTCCAGCAAGTTGCGATCAATTTCGGAGAGTGCCACGCTGTCATTCCTCGTATGCAAGGAAGAGTAAATCAGGAAGATGATAAAACGGGCGACAAGCTCGCTAACCACTCACATTGTAAAGCCAAAACGCGAAAGAAACAAGACTTCCGACGGAAAAGCACAATACGCATGGGGGGTTCGCAACTTATCCGCCCACGATTCTTCAACACCCTAAAACAGCCCTGCAAAACCTCTCGCCAACCCTACTCTTTCGCCCCGACATCCCAATAAACGCTATCCAACCAAACGCGCCAATCTGCATATCTTGGATCGCCCAGCTTCATCACAAGCATGGGATTACGCTTTGGCCGAACAGGTACATGAATCAGCTTCATCCGGGCTTCATGCGGCGTTCGCCCGCCCTTTTTGACATTACAGGCTAAACAGGCGCAAACGACGTTCTCCCAAGTAGTTT
>CAZNMP010000402.1:0-3165 GCA_964573875.1 uncultured Planctomycetaceae bacterium
GCCGGCTCCCGCCGCAAGGACCGCAATCCCGATCCCGCCGAAATTCAAGAATCCTGAAAATACTGCGGAAAATCGGGAACACCGCAAATCTGTAACCACGCAATTGCCGGCGGTTCTGCCTTGCGAAGCCACAGGCGGCTTATCTAAATAAAACCGCGGATAATCGAAAGTGCCGCAAACCTGCAAGCACGCAATTGCCGGCGGTCGTTGCCTTGCCGGCACTTTCGCTATTGTGTGGACTTGTTTAGGCAATGTCCCCCTCAGAAACGCCTAACACTTATTATGATTAGGCCATTTTTCGGCGTCAAATTTTTGGCGGAAATCCTGGGGGGGATGGAATATGCAATCTGATGGAATTGATGCGAAACGACAACATCAACCGCCAAATAGCTGTGTAAAATGGCCGTCCTGACGGCCGACGCCGACCCGTTTGTGGCCGCCGAGCATGTTTTTGTGGTGGCCGGGGCTGTGGAACCACGCCGAATTGGCGTCGTTACCGTTGGTCGAGCCCATGTAGATGTTTTCGCCCGAGGCCGAGGTGCCGAACCGTTTGGCACGGTCCCAGGGCGATTTCTTTCCTTCGACGGGCGATTCATGCGAGAAGAAATTGCGTTCTTTCATGTCTTTCGAATGATCGCGCGCGGCCTCGCAGAGTTTCAGGTCGATCATCAACGCTGAAAGTCCCAGCAGATTCCGTGTGAGATTCATGGCCAGGATACAGCGGGCTTCCTCGCGATCGAGCTGCGCGGAGAGTCGAGCATTAGCGTCGAGGACGGCTCGGGTAGTGGCGTCCATCGGCGCGGTTGCACGGATGGCGATCTCTTCCTCGCCTTGCAAGTAGCTCTCGAAGCTCGGCATCTGCTTTTGCAGGTCCGATTTATCTTTATCCTTCGTCTGATTATAGAGCGCAACGGCACAAGCTTCCCAAAGGCCGCCAAGCGGTGCGAGCTTTTTGCGTTCTTCTTGCAGTTTTTCAGAATGGCTCAGCACATCGCGGGAATTGCTGATCAGAAGCACTTCAAGCCGTTTCATGGCGGGATCAGCTTTGGCGACGATGATCTCGTGCGTGAAATCGGGCTGTTTTTGAAGATCCAGTACGGTTTTCCGCAGTTGAGCTACTTCTTGGAAATCGGTTTTTTTGAGTCGCACCTTGGCCATGCGGGAAGCCTCTTCGATGAACTTCCCGCCGTAGCGTTTCATCTCGGGGGCCATGTCGCGCGTCAGGGCATTCGTCATCGCGGCGGTGGCCGGCGTGCCGGCGTCGAGGGCTTCGCGAACCGCCGCCGTGCGTTTATCGATGTCTTTTCCCGCTTGGCGGTAATGGGCCAGAATGCGGTTTATGTTGCGACGCTGGTCGGCCGACAGCGTTTCAGCGGAAGCAGGCTTGGTCGGCTTCTGTTTGGGAGCTTGTGCCAGACAGGCCGTGGCTGTTGCAGCCGCTACACCAATGGCCAGCAATGTTAGCCAAAACGATTGCCTCATCGGTATCCACCTCTAAAGCAAGACTGTAGGAATTGCAGGGGGTATCGGGAGTTATTCTATCATCCAGCTTGAAATTATTCCGGCCTGGAGAAAGGGGGGGCAATAGGGGCACGTCAAGATACAACCTGTCGTAAACAGCTACACAAGCTCAAGTGCCATTCAATTCCGTCCCTTCTTGCCTTCCTTTTTCACTCTCAATTGTGCAGACAATTCCTCAAATCCCGGACGAGCCAGTGGGCAAGAGGGACGATTCCATTTGGGATTCACTTCGTTAATATCCTCAATGTTTACCTCGCTAATTGCAATGGTTCGGCATCTAATATTCAAGTCAGGACAAGGAGGGGCCACGCTCTTCAGTTGGATGGCATAATTTTCTTGTTCCTCCCAGATGCGAAAATCCACGATCACCCATTGGCAATGCTCTTCTTCCGAATCCAACACAATGCCTAAATGGTGCGATTTCCATTGGATCTCGTCAACGTCGATAAAAGCTACTCGATGAATGGGACCAGATCCCTCGAAGTTCCCATCGACGAGTCCCCCGATAACGACCAAGCTTATCTGCTTGTCCCAAATGGAGAAATCGAAGTCGATCACATGGGCTTCTCGGAATATTAGTTGGAACAATTTTCGCGTTGTGTCATTCATTGCAATTTCATCGCAGGAGTGTGTTTCCTACCCATTGAAGGACTTGGTCCGCAAACGATGGACAAACAGAGGCGGAGCTATTCTTGTTTCAGAACCCGCTTCATGTCAGCCATGCTATTCGGGCAGGTACGGCTAAACAAGCGGGTAGCTACCCGCATGAAATTGGATCAATAATAACTCGTCCCCAGCAGATGTTAACTCTTTATCTTTTTTATCTTCTCCCGATTGTTTCCATAAAGTGAACGTTCTAGCGATGGCTGCACGACCTCAAAATGCTTATCAATGAATTCCTGATCGACAGTCCAATTGTAATTGCCATCGCTATCCACCAGCCAGATGACACCTACCCCGCAATGCTTGCAGTAGTACCCAACACGATAGATTTGCCCAACTTCATGTCCTTGTTTCCGAGCGTGCGGCCAAAGCTTTCTCAGTCGCAGAACTGTGAGTGGTCGAATTGGCATACACATACTCCGAAGAAGAGGCGGGGCGTGATTTTGGACCGATTTTGCCAAGGGCGTGAAGTGGTCGGAACAATTATTCATCGTCCACGATGTCTAAAAAATCCGTTTCACGCCACCTAACTTATCCACGTAGCTTATCCACATAGGCATTGCTGGACAAGTCGGCAGTTGCGTGGGACGGGGCTGCTTGTTGTCAAGGAGAAAGGCGGCGTGTAAACTGAAATATGTTCATGAGCATTTGTCTGATGGACTTCATCGTGATCGGCATCTGCATTTGGCAACAAATTGGCTCTTGAGAGTTTTGAAATGACTACGAAGAGGGTTACTCGGCGACAACTGTTGGGTTCGGTCGGTTTGGTGGCCGGCACAAGTCTCTTGTCAGGTTGTGGAGAGACGCTTCATGGCGCGACACCGGAAGGAGCCGCTTCGGCCGGTGCTGGGGAAAGCAAGCCGCAAAAAACTCAAGGCAACACAGACAATCCTTGGCGATATGTTCGGTTGGATCCTGCCGCCGTTGCCGCCGAAGCCTATCGTCTGTATCCGGACGGCGGCTGCATGTACGGCGTTTTTG
>CAZNMP010000403.1:0-3163 GCA_964573875.1 uncultured Planctomycetaceae bacterium
GAGATTCGCGAAACAACCCAGCCGTTGGGCGCGTTAACGCCATCGATGGCAACCGCGACCGGCATTCCGGCCGGCATTCCGGTTTACGTTCCGCTCGGTGATAGTCAAGCGGCATTTCTCGGCAGCGTCGAGGATCCTCGGCAAGATGTGTTGATCAACGTAGGCACGGGCGCACAAGTCATGGCGGCGACCACGCATTATCATTATGCGCCGCCCTTGGAAACGCGCCCCATGCCACTTGAGGGCAATTTGCTGGTTAGTGCTCAGCTTTGCGGAGGGCGAGCCTATGCCTTGCTTGAGAATTTTTTTAGCAAGGCATTGCAGGAACTTGGCGGCTCGGATGTCACGGACAAAAAATATGACGTTATGAACCGATTGGCCGAGGGCATTCACTCGGGATGCAACGGCTTGCGATGCCGGCCTTTGTTTGCGGGAACGCGGGCATCGCCCGAGCTGAGAGCTTCTTGGTTGGGCATGTCGCCGGAGAATTTCACGCCGGCCCATCTAACGCGAGCATTGTTGGAAGGTATTGCCGATGTGTTATTCGAAGACTACGAACATATTCGTCAAGCGGCAGGGCAAACGTATCGCCATCTCGTCGGAAGCGGCAATGCCTTGCGAAAAAATCCGTTGTTGCGGCAAATCATCAGCGATCGTTTTGCCATGCCGTTGCAAATGATTCCCCATGAAGAAGAAGCTGCCCTGGGCGCGGCACTCATGGCTGTTTCAGGAACGGGAATCTCTTCCGTTTTTCGATAATTTCGTTGTTTTTCAAACTCGAATTGCCATCCGCAGGGGTTTGAAAAATATTCGAGGAAAACAGTTGCATTTTTATTCCGGTTTATGTAAGGTGATGGCAGGAACACGGCAGAGGCTTACGGTGCCCGGAACACACCAACCTGCTCACCTCGATCCGTGTCCTCACTATGCTTAGTACCGGCGGTTTTTCTGCTTTGGTACGAAGTTTAGTATTCGAGTCCCACCGGTCTAGCGGCGTAAGCCGTGGCCCTATGCAATTGCCGCGGAGAACACACCTTTCCGGCTCCCAGAAGACGGATGCCAGGTTGTTTGAGCTATGTTGCGCTCGGCCCCAAGCCCGTCTTTTAGTCGCCCAGACACCACTATCGAGGCCAATATGAATCCTGACACGAATGTCGAATCTTCGTCGGCTGTAGGAGCGGCGGATCCCAATGATCTGCGTTTGGCCGAACAGCTTGCCAATGTCTACGGTCGCATGCGCGGTCGGCTGAGTACGGTGATCGTCGGCCAGGATGCCGTGCTCAAACAAGTGATGATCGCTTTGTTTTGCCAGGGGCATTGCATTTTGGAAGGGGTTCCCGGCTTGGCCAAGACGTTGATGATATCGAGCATCGCTCAGTTGCTGAGCCTGACCTTCCGCCGCATCCAGTTTACGCCCGACTTGATGCCCTCGGACATCACCGGCACGGAAATTTTGGAAGAGGAAGAGGGCGGCGGCCGTCGGATGCGATTCGTCAAGGGCCCCGTGTTCGGCAATATCATCTTGGGCGATGAAATCAACCGCACGCCTCCCAAAACCCAAGCGGCCTTGTTGCAGGCGATGCAGGAGTATTGCGTGACCGTGTCGGGCGAAAACTTCCTACTAGAAAAACCGTTTCTTGTGCTGGGCACGCAAAACCCCATCGAGCAGGAAGGCACCTATCCGCTGCCCGAGGCCCAATTAGACCGCTTCATGTTCAAAATCATCGTCGATTATCCCAATTTCGACGAGGAATTGGCGATTGCCGAACGCACGACCTCGACCGACACGGCAGTATTGAAGCCGATGCTCGACCGTGCGGCGATTCTCACCTTGCAGAAAATCGTGCGAAAAGTGATTGTCGGCCGCAGCGCGGCGGCCTATGCCGTGCAATTGGTGCGAGCGACGCGCCCTGGCTCGGCCGATGCCCCGGATTTCGTCAATAAGTATCTGACCTGGGGCGCCGGCACCCGGGCATGTCAATGTTTGTTGCTCGGCGCGAAGGCCCATGCCCTGCTGGACGGCCGGGTCCATGTTTCGACCGGTGACATTCGCTCGGTTGCGAAGCCCGTGCTGCGACATCGGCTGGTCAGCAGCTTTGCCGCCGAAAGCGATGGCATTACCCCCGACCATATCGTGGAGAAGTTGTTCCAAACGGTGCGCGAACCGCTGGAGTAACGATGGCGCAACAATATTTCGATCCTGAAGGGTTGGCTCGGATCGGCCACATGGAGCTTGTGGTGCGAAACGTCGTTGAGGGGTTCCTCACCGGCCGGCATCGCAGCCCCTATCATGGCTTTTCGGTCGAGTATCTCGACCATCGCGCCTATACGCCGGGCGATGACCTCAGGGCTCTGGATTGGAAAATTCTTGCCCGCACCAATAAGTATTACTTGAAGCTCTTTCAGGACGAAACGAACCTGCGGGCGCATATCCTTTTGGATTGTTCGCACTCGATGGCGTTTCAAAGCGGAAAGCTCAGTAAATTGCAATATGGGAGCTATCTGGCGGCGGCGCTAACCTACCTGTTGCTTCGCCAAAATGACGCCGTGGGCGTGGTGTTGTTCGACCACGAGATTCGCCGGCACTTGCCGCCAAAGGCAAGACCGACGCAATTCCGCCGCGTTTTGGATATGTTGGAAAACGTCAAGGCCGGCGGTGAAACCAACGTCGGCGGAATCCTGCACGAGGTGGCCGAACGTATCCGTCAACGCGGGCTGGTCATCATCATCAGCGATCTGATCGACGACGAGGCTTCCATCGCCAACGGATTGCAGCACTTCATCCACAACCACCACAATGTCATTGTTTTCCATACGCTCGATCAGGCCGAACTCAATTTCCCCTATGACCAGTTCACGCGGTTCAAGGATATTGAAGGCGACGGCATACCCTATCGAACTGTGATGGGCAACCAAAGCCCAAAAGCTGCATATTTTACACGCGGAACGGGTCACAATGAATATGGTTATTACAGTGAAGACCCGGAAAATTGGTCAAAGATGCTCCTTCGCGTTGAGGAGAAACTGAAAGGCGCGGTCCCATTACTTCGAGCCCCGGTTTTCCGACGATCGAAAAGTGAGGATGTTGAGATTGGGATCATTGGAATGGGCTCAACCGATGACGCCCTTCGAGAAACCCAGGATAAACTGGCTGAATTGGGCA
>CAZNMP010000404.1:0-3159 GCA_964573875.1 uncultured Planctomycetaceae bacterium
ACCGATTGGAACGGATACAGAGGAGAGGTTGACCGAAAAATTCAATGCGGTTTTAGCAGTGGCAGGAAATCCCGAAGCCATCAATGATGGATACGAAACTTGTCCCTCACGACGAATCGGGAAAATTGTGCCAGCATATAAGAAACGTCTGCTGGGGCCGACCATCACGAAACGAATCGGCTTAAATGTTTTGCGAGAGCATTGCACCCATTTCGGCAAGTGGCTTGCACATTTGGAACAACTTGGTGTCGAGGGGTGCTAGGACGTGGCGAAACGACAATCTTCTATACAAAGTACGCTATTGAACGAACCTGCTTCATTGCGGTTCGACCATAAATTGATCCTGAACCAAGGGATGCTCGATTTGTTCGAGGTCAAGGAGTTCGACAAGCTCGCCGAGCCACGCGGCGATTTCGACCTTGAACTGCGGTGGCTTTGAGCCCTCGAACAAGATTTTGCCGCCCAATATGTCAGCGAGTCCGATCGTATGTGCAAGCAGGACGGGGGTGATTACGAACATGCTGCCCGTCAGGAAGGCCTAGCCTTACCTCGCGATTCGGGTGACGAGCGTTGAGCCGCAGTCGAATGCGTCGCGAAATCTGCCATTTGCCCTACTTGGCCTGCGCGGCGGTCTCTTGAATCAATCGCCAGGCTTGCTCGACATGCCGGCGCTCGGTGTTGGTTTGACCGATCGAGAGACGAAGAGTCAACTTTCCATCGAGCTTGGCATGGGAGAGATACAGCCGGCCGGAATTGTTGAGCGTATCGAGAATATACTGGTTGACCGCATCGCCGCCTTTGTGACGGAAACATACCAAGCTTATCGGCACGGGAGCGGCCATTTCAAAGCGATCGTCGGCCTTGACCCATCCGACAAACTCTTGCGCCAGTGCGATATGCCGACGCACACGCTCTTGAAGTCCTTCGCTGCCGAACGACCGGAGGACGAACCAAAGCTTGAGCGAACGGAAACGCCGCCCAAGCGAAACCTGCCAGTCGCGGTAGTCGATCACCGCGCCCGATTCCGTCGCCTGGTTCCGAAGGTACTCGGGCAGAATGGTAAGCGTGCGGATCAGATGCGCTCGATCGGCGACGAAGAAGCAGTCGCAATCGAAATTGGTAAACATCCACTTATGCGGATTGAAGCAATAACTATCGACCAATTCCAGGCCGTCGTGCAGATAGCGGAATTCAGGGCAAACCGTCGCAGTGCCTGCCAAGGCGCTGTCAACGTGCAGCCAGAGATGATGTTGGCGGCATATCTTACCGATTTCACGCACCGGATCGATCCCGGTGGTCGCCGTGGTGCCGACCGTGGCACAGACGAAACACGGGCGGCGGCCCGCGGCAAGATCGGCCGCGATCGCTTCGGCCAATAGGTCGGGCCGCATGGCGAAATTCTCGTCGACATCGATCATGCGGAGGTTATCGCTGCCCAGACCGGCAATGCGCACCGCCTTTTCGATCGAGGAGTGCGTTTGCGTTGAAATATAAGCGACCAAGGAGCCGTCAGCGCCTTTCAGGTTGCTTTGGCCCTGGGTCGTTCGTTCTCGGGCAGCGACAACAGCGCACAAAGCCGCTGACGATGCGCTTTCTTGTATTACGCCGCCGCCTGCCGAGGTGGATTTGAACCGTTCAGGCAAGCCGAGCAGCTCGACAACCCAATCGAGCACATGGGTTTCCAGTTCCGTGCAGGCGGGGCTAGTGGTCCAAAGCATTCCTTGCACGCCCAGCCCGGCCGAAAGCAACTCGCCGAGAATGGATGGCCCGGAATTGTTCGACGGAAAATAGGCGAAAAAGTTCGGCGATTGCCAATGCGTGATGCCGGGCATAATAATCTTGTCAACGTCGCGCAGTATGGCGTCAAACGGCTCGCCGTGAACCGGCGGCGACGGAGGTAGCTGCGCCCTGATTTCGCCCGGCTTGACCTGGGATTTAACCGGATATTTTTCCACGTTTTCCAGGTAGTCGGCCACCCAATCAATGACCTTATGGCCCTCGCGGCGAAATTCTTCGGTGTTCATCGGAGCTTTTCTTTCCTATTTCATAAATCGACAAGGCATTCTACTTGAGGGGGAAGACACGAACGGCCGCAAGAACGTAAAGCGAGATGCAAGAATGTCTTGAATTGCCATACGAGGTTGCGAAAAAGTGTCGCCGAACGAATACCCGTGAGTATTTTTCTTTTGCCCTATTTCTCGTGATTATAATCGGAAAGAATGGAATAGCCAGAGGCCATTCCTGCCTCACTGACCATCAGCACCTTTCTCGTAAATGGGCGAGAGAAAAAAATTCCTAGATTTTACTGCCGTCAATGGGCAAACCGTCTTTGCGGTTGCCGAGGCGACGGTGGGTTTCGAGATCAATCGAATAGGTGATCGTCCGAACGGAACCATCGCACATGGCCGCGTTGAATCCGCTGCTATGCGCGCTGCCGAAGATCATCACGCTGTTTGTGATATCGACAGCTTGATCCTGTTGCGGGGCGTAGTCGCGATAGTGTGCGTCGGTGCTGGCCAAAGCGGGGCCAACCCAGCGGACAATGTCGTCCTGGCAGCCGGTGTATAAGCTTTGGTCATCGCCCGCGTCGGTGCCGGTGGAATAACTTGTGGTTATAAGATATTTTTCAGCGCACAAGTACGTGTTGCTCGTGCCGTCTTTGATATCGGCCAGAGTAGTCTGGCTTGCACCGTAGTAGATTCCGCTCGACTGCATCATGGCAGTGCTCCAGCCGGCACGCCCTGGATTCACGGCGCCTTCACTGTAGGAGGCGGGACCGGACATGCCGCTGGTGCCCGAGCCGTTGAAGCTTTGGTACGTCTCGCCGCCGTTGCCGGCATAGTCGGTTTGGGCCAGATTGTTCGCCAACTTGACCGCGGCACGCCGACTGGGGCAATTAAGGCAAGAAAGCGGCGTCGAGGTCATCTGACTAAGGGCGTCGGTCTTGGCCGTGCCCGTTTTATTTAGCTGGAGATCGTGGATCGCTTGAGCTTCGAGATACGGCAATGCGTTAAAGAGCCAACCGCCCGGCTGACGCCAATCGTTGCCATAAAGCGGGTCGCCAGTCCAGCCCGACCCCCATCCGCCGGTCGGAAGTCGGTGCAGAGCCGCCTCGTGATTCAAAGAGGCCAGTCCCAGTTGTTTCAGGTTGTTGCTGCA
>CAZNMP010000405.1:0-3134 GCA_964573875.1 uncultured Planctomycetaceae bacterium
TTTCGGCCTTCCACGCAGGGCTAACTACGGGAAAACCGTAGGGCGGGTCGAGCTTTAGCGATGGCCCGCAAAATCCACAACCGTTTAGCGGTCGACGGAACGTCGGCCCTGCTGCCAAGCCGACGTCATGGCCTGCCATGCCCACGCGTGCCATAAACGAAGGCCATCTACATCCGCTCGACCACGTTGATACCCAACAACTCCAGCCCCTTCTGAATCGTTCGGGCTGTCAGATCGCAAAGCAACAACCGGCTCTGACGCAGCGCATCGTTCTCGGCTCGCAGCACATGGCACTGCTCGAAAAAGGTCGAATACCGGTTAGCCAGATCGTACAGGTAGGCCGTGAGTTGATTGGGCCGGTAATCGGCCACCGTCATGTCGAGAGCTTCCGAAAAACGCAGCAATTCGAGAGCCAGCGCCCGCTCGGCCGGCGAGTCCAACGAGATCGTCGCCCCCGAGGCCCGCAAACCGTCGGCATCAATGCCGCCCCTGGCGAAAATACTTCGCACCCGGGCGTAAGCATATTGCATGTAGGTAGCCGTGTTGCCGTTCATGGCCAGCATCTTGTCGTAGCTGAACACGTAATCGCTCGTGCGATTTTGCGAAAGATCGGCATATTTCAGCGCGGCAATGCCCACGCTTTCAGCCACACGCTGTCGTTCCTCGGGCGCAAGCTCTGCCCCGTTGGGTTTGGCATCGTCGTTCGATGCGACGATTTCCAACGCACGGCGAACGGCCTCGTCCAGCAGGCTTTCCAGCCCGACCGTATCGCCCGAGCGCGTCTTGAACGGCCGGCCGTCATCGCCCAGCACGGTGCCGAAACTGACGTGCTGCAATTCGATGTTGTCGTAGCCCAGCAACTTGGCCGCCGCGAAGAGCTGTTGGAAATGCAGCGACTGACGATGATCGACCACATAGAGAATCGCGTCGGGCCGCCAAGTCTCCATCCGGTAGCGGATCGTGGCCAGATCCGTCGTGCCGTAAAGAAAAGCACCGTCCTTCTTCCGCACCAGCATCGGCGTTTTTTGGCCGTCCAAAAAAATACACACCGCCCCATCGCTCACCCGGGCGATCCCACGTTCGAGCAATTCATCGACGATGCCGGCCAAGCGATCTTCGTAAAAACTTTCGCCCAACACATGATCGAACGTCACGCCGAGCCGGCCGTACATCCGATTGATCTCGTCTTCGCAAAACGGCAGAAACTCTTTCCAAAGCCGACGATTTTCGGCATCACCCGCGTGCAACTTCGCCGTTTCGGCCAATACCGCCGCGCCGATATCCGGATTTTCGGCCGAAAGCTGAGCAAGTTTCGCGTCTCCCTCGCCGGCCGACGGTTCCTCCTTCGGTGTTTGATAATCCATCAACTGGCGGACCAGCCGATACTGCCGCGCAAGTTCCTCGACGGGATTCCGCCCGTAGGCGTCCTTGTCGAGAAAATGCTTGTAGCCGTAAAGGATCATGCCGAACTGGGTGCCCCAGTCGCCGATGTGGTTGTCGCTGATGGCCGAATGCCCCAGAAACCGCAACACACGGCACAACGCATCGCCGATCACCGTCGAGCGAATATGCCCCACGTGCATCGGCTTCGCCACGTTGGGCGCCGAGTAATCAACAATATACGTGCGCGGATTCCGCACCGGTTCGATGCCAAGCCGATCGTCGCCGATGGCCGTTGCAAGCCGTTCGACCAGCCAATTGTTTTTCAATCGCAAATTGATAAAGCCCGGCCCGGCGATCTCGGGCGTCTCGCATAGATCGGCCAAATCCAATCGGGCAACAATAGCAGCGGCCACCTCGCGCGGCGGGCGACGCAACTGCTTGCCTAACGACATCGCCATGTTGGCCTGATAGTCACCGAACTTCGCGTCTTGACTCCTCCGAATCTGCTCCAGCAGTTCCGTGGGATCGTCTACCAATCCGGCCAGCGCGGTCCGGAATCGTTCTTTGAGAAGGGTCAGAATGCTCATCGTGGCTTTCGCGTAATCCGTTTGGCGTGTCCCCACAGGTCTTCCAACGCATAATAGGCCCGCATCTCGGGCTCGAACAGATGAACCACCACGTCGCCGTAGTCCAACAGAATCCACCGGCTTTCTTCATAGCCTTCAATGCCCAAGCGGTGATCGCCCATCTTGTCTTCCAGGGCATGATCGATTTCTTCGCTCATCGCATGAAGCTGACGCCGGCTCGTGCCGCTGGCAATCACGAAGAAATCGAACACCGAAGTCAATTCGCGCATGTCGAGGATAACGATATCCGTCCCGCGGTTGTCTTCCGCGGTTTGAGCCGCCAACAGAGCGCGCTCCAACGCCGCGTCGGTATTTCGCGGTTGGGATGTCTTGGGGGAAGCCTTACCTTGATTCATTCGCCATCGACCTCACAAACAGACTCGGTAACTCGAAAACTTCCATTATACCCGACATTCGGGGGCATGGCGAGGGGCAGAGACCGGCGATACCCAAACCCACAAGGTGGGGCCGCAGCCCTACCCGGCGTGGTTTTCCCGCTCAAAAAAACACACAACCACGCCTACCAACAGAATGGCAATCGACCAGATCGCCTCCCAACTGCCCTTGTGGATGGCATACGCCATGCTCGAATAGACCATGAAACCGCACGAGCAACAAAAAACAAACGGCGTTATCGGATAACCAGGCACGCGATAAGGCCGCTCCAAATCTGGCTCGCGCCAACGCAGCACATACACCGAAACGCCCACCAACATCAGGAAGAACCAAAAACCCGGCGTGGTGAACTTCACCATGCTCTCGAACCCGCCGCGGCTCATTCCAAACCAAACCGCCAAGGCCAATGTGATCGCGCCTTGAATGACCAGCGAATATATCGGCGTACCGCGTTTCGCATCCCAGCGCCCGAGCCAAGCATAGAGCCGATGCTCGCTGCCCATCGCATAGTAAATTCGAGCGCCGGTAAAAATCTGCCCATTGATCGCTCCCAGTGCCGAAATGCAAATCAACACGCTGATGACCGCCCCCGCCCAGCGTCCGAAAGCCAACCCTAGAACATCGGCCGCCGCCGTGGCATTTCTGGCCCCCTCGAAACCCAAAGCATTCAGAAACACAAAATTCACAACAACATAAATTACCGTAACGGCCAACGTGCCGATCAAAAGC
>CAZNMP010000406.1:0-3131 GCA_964573875.1 uncultured Planctomycetaceae bacterium
GACGGCCCGGCGGATACGTTTTTGGCGGCGGCCGTTCAGGCTCCGTCAAAATTTGGGAAGCCGGAGGAAAATCGCAAGCGGTTGGAAAGTTTCGTCCGTGAGGCCGCTCGGCGCGGGGCACAGGGTGTTGTGTTGCCGGAAACGGCGGTGACCGGCTATATGAGCGAGGATCTGAAGCAAACGTGGCAGGTCGGCAAGGCGGAATTGACGCCGGGGTTGTCGGGCGTTGATCCGAAAGACGCCGCGGAAACGGTTCCTGGGCCTTCGACGCGGTTTTTTGGCGATCTTGCCCGGCAGTTGGGTATCTATTTGACCGTTCCACTGTTGGAAGTGGATCGCAAGACGGAGTTTTATTACAACACGGTCGTGTTGCTTGGACCCGACGGAAGTACGCTGATCCATTATCGCAAGGTGAATCCTTGGCCATGGGCGGAACGAGGCTGGGCGAGCGAAGGGAATCTTGGCCATGCGGTTGCCGACACGCCGTTTGGACGATTCGGCGTGCTGATTTACTTTGATATCCACAAACAGGCCAAGGAATTGGCCAAATTGAAGATCGACACGCTGTTGTATTCCGTCGCGTGGGTGGATGACGAGGATAGCGACTGGTTTCCCAAGCGGCTGCCGGAGATCGCCGGGAAATATGCGTTCAATATCGTGGCGGCCAATTGGGCGGTCGAAAAATTGGAGCCCAAACCAGCTTGGCACGGCTATGGACAAAGCACAATCATCGACGCGAATGGGGAGGTTCTGGAGGATCCTCACCAACGCAGTGGTAGCGATCTAACGTTTTTTCCAAGCATTCGGTACGCGGAGTTGCCGTTGCCGACGGGTACGGCATCCTCGCACCGTCCATAAGAAGAGCAGGACGTATCAAGTTGCGACCATGGTGCTAGGGACCAGAAGCGGCAACTCGTAGCCCCCTCACCCCCGGCCCCTCTCCCGCTAGGCGGGCGAGGGGAGTTTAGGCTTCGCGGATTTTCACTTTCCGAAGCGTTTTTTTTCCCGCTAGGCGGGCGAGGGGAGCAGGAAGTCGTCTAACGACCAAACAAATCATCGGCAAGAAAACAGCAAGGCCTCTTCCGTCAGGAGAAACGGAAGAGGCCTGCTAAGACTCACATTTGCCAATACTCAATGCCCCAGAGAGAGCCGGCAGTTTTACTTGTTCGCGTAGTATTCCGCATTGTTTGGATAGAATCCGCCCGTGGTGGCGTCGTATTGCCAACCGGCGCCGCCGGCGACAACGGCCGAAGGCTCGGTGCCGGCCGTGGCAACCGCAACGAGCGTATTGGTGCCGGTGAACGGGTTGACCGGCAGTTCGCCTTGGATATAAGGACCATAGATCGAGTTCGCACCGCCGACCTCACCACTGACGTTGGTGGCCTTCGTCATTTGGTCGACGAAGGTGGCCAAGGCGGGAGGCTTGCTCAAGTGATGGATTTTGTACATCTCAATCTGCGAACGGATCGTGTGCAGATTGAATCTGAGGGAGCTTTCCTTGGCATCGTCGGTCGACGACGAAAATTGCGGGATAATCGTGGCCGCCAAGACGGCCATGATGATCACGACGATCAAAACCTCGATCAATGTGAACGCCTTGCGAAGACGTACCTTACTCATGACGGCGAACTCCTAGAAAAAGAATGTAAAACTACCAACGGTGCTCTGGGGTGACCATTAACTAACACCATTAACCAACTAGTAGGTCGTATTTTTCGCCACGTCAAGAAAAAAGACGCATTCTGTTGCGCAAAACGTATTATCCCATTTCCGGGGCGGATTAAAGGCTTTCTAGGGCTGTTATATTCGGAACAAGCCCTACAGACGGCCAGGGGATGACGTTGTGGAATATCCGGTCCATGCGGATTGTGAAGGGGCGGGGAAACCGATGCCGTCAATTTTTTCCTAAACGTAATACGCATCACGCACTTCCCTTTTTACACATTATTTCCATACCGCCCATACAATCCCGATCAAGCAATCAACGCAATCGGACGATAGCGATTGGTATGTTGGCTCATAAATGCGCAATATACGTCGTCTACATCTACTGGGGCGATAGCATTGCTTGCGCTTTCTGGGCAACTGTGTTAATGTACGTTGTATGAAAGGTCCGAATAGACTAAAGGCGAATTTCGCCAATAGACCAGGCCCTATCCGGTTTCGTGATGCTTGAAGGAGGCATGCGATGAAAAGGTTACTTGGAGTACCGCTAATAGCGGTGGTACTGCTGGTCATCGCAGCAAGCACGGCGGATGCGTGCTACTGCGGAGCCACACGGTATCGAAGCTGCCGGCGCGATTGCTGCGCTACCGCGGATTTCGCGGAATGCAAGCAGCAATGCTACACGGTCATGAAGACCTGCAAGGAAGTTGTGTACGAGAAGCGCCAGTACACATGTTACAAGACTTGCTACGAGCGGGTATGCGAGCAAAAACAGATTAATTGCGTGAAGTACGTTCCCGAAACCTGCTATCGGGACGTCTGCTACACGGTGTGCAAGCCGGTGTGGGAGACAAAGACCAAGGAGATCTGCTACACGGTATGCAAGCCGGTGTGGGAGACCTGCGTCAAGGAGATTCCTTACACGGTGTGCAAGCCGGTGTGGGAGACCAAGACGAAGGAGATCTGCTACACGGTATGCAAGCCGGTCTACGAGACCCGCACCAAGGAGATCTGCTACACGGTATGCAAGCCGGTTTACGAGACTCGGGAAAAGGTTTGCCAATATACGGTATGCAAGCCGGTGTGGGAAACCAAGACCAAGGAGATCTGCTACACGGTATGCAAGCCGGTTTACGAGACCCGCGAGCGTGAGGTGTGCTACTCGGTGTGCAAGCCGGTGAAGTACACCAAGACGATCAAGGTTTGCAGCGGTCATTGGGAAACCAAGCCCGTGGCGGCCTGCGGTCCGGTGAATGCTTGCGATCCTTGCAACGCTTGTGCGCCAGTGAAGCAATGCCGCGTGTGGGTTCCTGAAATCCAAGAGCGGCAAGTCAACTGCGTCAAGTACGTGAACGAGACCTGCGTTAAGAAGGTTCCGTACACGGTATGCAAGATGGTGCCTTAGCAACGCGTCAAGACCTGCACCTATCAGGAATGCCATATTGTGAAGGAACTATGCGAGAAGC
>CAZNMP010000407.1:0-3128 GCA_964573875.1 uncultured Planctomycetaceae bacterium
TGAAAACCTGGGCGTTGCCGCAGCCGCCGCAATCGGATGTAGAGATGTTTTGCGAAGCCTTGGGCGACCACCGTTTGGCCTATCTCGACTACGAAGGTCCGATTTCCGGCAACCGAGGCTCGGTCTCGCAGTGGGATCGCGGAACCTATCAAATCATCGAGCAAAGCAAGTCCTTATGGACCGTTGACTTGCAAGGCGAGCAGCTAGCCGGTCGGGTTACATTGCATCGAGAGCAAGACGAGCAGCCTTGGCACTTCCGGTACGTCGGCGCGGAATAAAGATGTATGACAGCCAGAACTCATTTGCCCTTCGTGCTGCCGGCCACGAAAATTTCGCCCTCGCCAAGACGCAAAGTTTCGATGCCCACGAACCGGCCGTCGGTCGGCGGAAATGAGATCATCGCGACCGGATCGCCGCCGGCGCGAAGCCACCGCAATTGGAAATCCATGCCGCGCGCGGCTTCGCTAATACGCTCTAGCACGCCCGCCAAAGGCACGGGCAGCAACCCCGCTCGGGCTTTCACGATTCGGAGCGCCACCACGTTAGGCTCAGGCACGGAAGGTTCAACGGTCAGGCTCAGCACGCTATTGACGCCGCCCTGTTCGTAGCGGCAAGCAATGATGATTTGCTTGGCGTTGATGATGACGCGAGGATCACGCAGCGATGGCGGCAGGGCCTTCGGATGGTTCTGCACACGATCGACGGCCAGCCATCCATTGATCTGCTGGGTTGTGAAAAGGGCTTTCCACGTCCCATTTTTACGAATGGCATTGGCCAGGGCCGTCGTGCGTTGCAGCATCTGATCGCTGCCTTTTTCCAGCACGGCAGGCTCGATTTCGAGCGCTTCGCGATAAAAAGCCGGCTCGTGCCGCGAGGCCCAGTAAAGCGTCAACAGGAGAAGAATCACCAGCAACACAAGAATTACGACAATCCCGATCGTGAATCGTAGCGTGCGTGACATGGCGGTTCTGCTCCCGGGGTATTTTATACGAACCGCAACAACGCGTAATTCTTCTTGCCGGACCGCAGAACCATGACCGACTCGCTGGCGAGATGGGCTAGTGAGAGCCGCTGATCGATTCCTTCGGCGCGGCGGTTGTTGATATAGGCGCCGCCTTGGGTGATGACGCGGCGTGCTTCGCTTTTGTTTTTACACAGGCCCGACTCCACCAAAGCATCGATGATCGGGAGCCCTTCGCCCGAGAGTATTGCGCGCGAAAGCTGTTTGCTGGGCACATCGGCGAAAATGCTCGACAGTTGTGCGTCGTTGAGTTGTGCAATTTCGGCTCCGAAAAAAATCTCCGTTGCGTGCATTGCCGTTTGCACGCCTTCCTCGCCGTGAACGAGGCCCGTCAGCTCGGCAGCCAAGCGTTTTTGAGCGATGCGCCGGCCGGGATCCGACCGATGGTCGGCCATCAAGGCGTCGATTTCTTCACGGCCCAGGTCGGTGAAGAACTGCAAACAGCGACCGACGTCGAGATCGTCGAGATTGATCCAGTATTGATAGAACTGGTAGGGGCTGGTTTTGTCGGGCGAGAGCCACAGCGCGCCGGACTCGGTTTTGCCCATCTTCACGCCGTCGCTGCGCGTCAACAGGGGGCAAGTGCAGCCGTAAAGCTGCGTGCCGCGAAGCCGCCGGGCGAGATCGATGCCCGCCGTGATATTGCCCCATTGATCGCTGCCGCCGGCTTGAATTTCGCAACCATAATGCTCGTTCAGATGCACGAAATCGTAGGCCTGCAACAGCATGTAGCTGAACTCGGTGTAGCTTAGTCCGATCTCGGTGCGTTCGAGGCGAGCGCGGACGGAATCCTTGGCAAGCATCACATTCACCGGGAAGTGTTTGCCGACGTCGCGCAAGAATTCGATGTAACCGAACCGGCCCATCCAATCGTAGTTATTTACCAAAACGGCGGAGTTGGGGCCGCAATCGAAGTCAAGAAATCGGCGCAACTGCGGGGCCATGCCGTCTATGTTGGCCATCAATGTTTCGGGCGAAAGCAGCTTGCGTTCCTCGCTTTTGCCGCTGGGGTCGCCGATCATGCCCGTGGCGCCGCCCACCAGCGCGATGGGCCGATGGCCTGCTTGTTGAAAACGGCGTAAAACCATCAACGCCACAAGATGGCCGACGTGCAGACTGTCGGCCGTTGGATCGAAGCCCACATAGACCGTCCGCATTTTCTCCATTAGGAGTTTGGGCAGATTGGCATCGTCCGTTGTTTGGTTGATCAATCCGCGCCACGATAGCTCGGCGATGATGTCGGTGGAGAGAGGAGAGGGAAGTGGGGAGTGGGGAGAGGGGTCTACGCTGCTCACGGGGTATTCCTTTTTTTTTTTCAAATTAGCCTGCCCACTGACAAGACGAGCTATTTCCGTTGTGGAATTTATAAGTTCATTGCATTTTACCATGTAATCAGATCACGATAGGTGTTCATAGATCTCTTTTAGGGAATCGTTCAGGACACTTTAAGTGCAGTTTGCAATGAACGCAATGTAGGCCAAATATATTGTGGTACAACCATGAAAAATGGAAAAAGCGACCGCAACGCGGGCATTTGAACAAAGTCAAACGAATGGCCAATATCAAGAAACAAAGAAACCAAGCAAGACCGAAGACTCCAATTGCCCAATTGATTCCCCAATCTTGTATGAATCCATTATCAAGGAAAATCAAAACTTCGACGAACACAGCGCCTGCAAGCCAAGTGCCAAAACACCAAAGTCGGCGGCATCGATGCTCTTTCCAGGCAGAGGTTAAAACGTCGTCGGAAACAGTAGATTGTGAAGCCGGTTGAGCCATTCTCCCCCCCTCCCCTCTCCCCTCTATCTCCACTTGTCATCAAACGGATGCAAAGGGCCGGGGAGCTTGGGCTTGGGCAAGGCTTTCAATAGGTGTTCGGCCAGTCGCTGATCTTCCTTCGTCGTGATTTTGATGTTGATTGGAGAGCCGGGGACGACCGTGACCGGCTTGCCGAGACGCTCGACCAGTTGGGCATCATCGGTAGCCTGAAAACCATTACGCTTGGCATAGGCTTCCAACAGCAGCTCGCGGCGGAAGACTTGGGGCGTTTGGGCTTCCCAAAGTTTTTCGCGAGAGACGGTTTCCTCGATCTTGTGATCGCTGCCTA
>CAZNMP010000408.1:0-3107 GCA_964573875.1 uncultured Planctomycetaceae bacterium
AATGACCAATGACCAATGGCCAATGACGAATGACGAACGAGTGAGTCTTGTTTCTTTGCGGCATTTTGATTTCGACATTGGACATTCCTTAGAGTACTATTCCGATGCCATCTGAACCGGTCATATCTCTGAAAGACGTTACGTTTTCCTACGGGCGCGAGCCGGTGTTGGAAAAGGTGAATCTTTCGATTGACGACCGCTCGGCGGTTTGTATTGTGGGGCCAAACGGCGCGGGCAAAACCACGTTGGTTAAGCTGCTTCTGGGTTTGCTTACGCCGCAGCAGGGCGAGGTGCGAGTGTTCGGCAAGTCGCCCTGTCATGCTCGGATGCGGATCGGTTATATGCCGCAATATGTCCAGCACGACCCTCAATTTCCCGTTACGGTGAAGGATATCGTTTTGATGGGCAGGCTTGGCCGGGGCGTGTTTGGCTGGCCGGGGCGCGATGATCGCCGCGCCGCCGTCGCTGCATTGGAGCAGGTTGGGATGCGAGATTTCGTGGGTCGCCCCTTCGCGGCGCTTTCCGGCGGGCAGCGGCAGCGTGTTTTGATCGCGCGGGCGTTGTGCTGCAAGCCCGATCTTTTGCTTCTTGACGAGCCGACTTCGAATGTCGATTCGTTGGTCGAAGCCAAGCTGCTCGATCTGCTTCGCTCATTGAACCAACAAATGACCATCCTTATGGTTTCCCACGATCTGGGCTTTGTCTCGGGTTTTGTGGAAAGTGTGATTTGCGTGAATCGCCGGGTAGTCGTCCACCCGACCAGCCAGATAACGGGCGCGATGATCCACGACATATACGGCGGCGAGGTTCGCATGGTGCGTCACGACGAGCTTTCACATGCAGGGCATACTCATGAATGAATTTTTCCAAGCCCTGCAAGACCCCGACATCCCGTTCTTACGGTACGCGCTCGTGGTGGGGCTTTTGGCGAGCGTCTCGCTGGGGATCGTTGGTTCCTATGTCGTAACGCGGCGAATCACGTATATCGCCGCCGCGATTTCGCATTGCGTTTTAGGCGGCATCGGAGCGGCACTCTATTTCAATGCAGCCTGGGGAATTACTTGGTGTCGGCCGATGTACGGCGCACTGGCCGCGGCATTGTTTTCTGCCCTATTGATTGGGTTTGTAAGTCTCTATGCCCGGCAACGCGAAGACACCGTCATCAGCGCGGTTTGGGCGATCGGTATGGCAGTCGGCTTGCTGTTTTTTGCGAAAACGCCGGGCTACGTCGATCCGATGAGCTACCTGTTCGGCAATATCCTTCTGATTTCGTCGCACGACGTTTGGCTGGTCGCGGCGATGGACGCTCTGGTGATTCTTTTAGGGCTGGGCTTCTATCCCAAGTTGCTTGCCCTATGTTTTGACGAGGAATTCGCGGAGCTTCGCGGGGTGCGCGTGAAGTTTTACTATCTCCTGCTCCTATGTTTGACGGCGCTGACCGTAGTTTTGCTTGTCCGCGTGGTCGGCATCGTGTTGGTGATTGCGTTGTTGACGTTGCCTGCCGCCGTGGCGGGCCATTTCTCCCGGCGACTTTGGCAGATGATGGCCGTGGCCATTCTGTTCTGCATGGCGTTCGTTACCTCGGGGATTGCGTTAAGCTATCCCTCGGATTTGCCTAGCGGACCGGTCATTATATTGATCGCCGGCGGAACGTATCTTCTGGTAACGCTGGTCACCTGGTTCCGGCGGCGGCACTGCTAGTACGACTTCTAAAATGTTTGTGTCAGTGGTTCTGTCTTGCGAAGCCGCAAGCGGCTTGCCGGGCAGCACTGATGGCCCTACATCTTTCGCACTTGCCCCATTCTCTGGTGTTGCTGTTAAACTTTGCGGTCACGATCCTTGTGGCGCATCTTGGGTGTCTTGCTGGAATTTTGTTGGGGGTTAGAATGGCGGGATAGCGTGCCTTCCCTTATCGCTTTCTTGAAAGGTCTCAATCATGATGATACCGACCGCCGCCGGCCGTGCCGGCATCCTTATGTCCTCGGTGCTATTTTTGCTTGCGATGGCATTGTGCGGTTGCCCCGCGGCCGAGGAAAAAAAGCCCGCAAAGCAAACGAAGGCTGCGCCGGCCAAGCCGAAGGTGGAAAAGGTAGAGAAGAGCAAGGAAGTTCCACCGGCCGCGAAGTTGGGCGATAAGAAAGAAACGCCTGTCGAAGAACCGGCGTCGACCGAGGAAAAACCTCGCGATTTGGGTGAGCCGTTGGTCGATGCATCCGCCAAGCTGGTTCGCTTGAATCCGAAACAACCTGTTTGGGCCGATTCACAAAACAAGCACGTGGTCATGTTGGGTGAAGTGTGCAAGGCCGGGTATCCCTTGGAGTTTTTTGCCACGTATTCCAACCGGTCTTACGAAGCGGTGGTAGCGGTCAATGTCACACCTTCGATCGTACACGCCGGCCTCGAAGCTGTCGGAGCCGTGCCGGGGCATCCGGCCCAATTCCAGCCGAAATTTGTTCCGCCGACCGGCACCGAGGTCGCGATCGAGGTCCGGTGGAAGGACAAGAAGGGGCAAGTGAAGTCGTCGCCCGCCCAGGACTGGATCCGCAACATCAAAACCAGAAAAGCGCTCGACAGCAATTGGATTTTTGCGGGCAGCGGAATCATTACCGACGAAACCACCGGTCAGAAATACTATCAGGCGGATTCCGGCGAGTTGATTTGCGTTCTGAGTCTTCCCTCGGCCATGCTGGATTTGCCGATTCTCAGCTATGGGGCCATCGAATCGCGGATGTTCGAGGCGTTCGAGGAGCATCTACCGCCGCAGGGTACGCCGGTTACGATTTTGCTCAAGCCGATTTTAGGCAAGAATCCCGCTCCGGCGGCCAAATCCGCCGAGAAGAAGCCATCCAACGTGAATCGTGAGGAAGCTGAAAAAAGTGCGATAGCAGCGGCGGAACTTTGGCTTGCCCTGGTCGATCACGAGCAATATACCCGAAGTTGGGAAACGGCCGCTTCGCTGTTGAAGAGCAAAGTTGATCGCTTGGCTTTCGTGAAATCGCTTGGCAAAGCCCGCAAACCTTTGGGCGAGTTAAAATCCCGGCAGCTCCAGTCGAAAGAGTTTACGACCTCGGCTCCGGGCGCTCCTGACGGCCAATACGTCATCCTGC
>CAZNMP010000409.1:0-3106 GCA_964573875.1 uncultured Planctomycetaceae bacterium
GGCCTCGCGCGACCAGACGGTCCGCGCGTCGATGCCGGCCGAAAGCGCAGTGCTCAAACGCCAGCACAGGTCCGTAAGCGTTTTCGTGGGTATGCGGGGTGAAAACAGCGACACAGTACCCAATTATACAACAGAAACGGCAAAATCCGTCGTCGTCGGGCATTTCTCCAGGAGAACTGCAAAGTCTCCCTAAACAGTCATTCTGAGCGAAGCGAAGAATCTCCATGAGCCTATGCAAGTCCCAATACACTAACGAGATCCTTCGCTTCGCTCAGGATGACGGTTCCTCCGTGGCCAAGGACTTTGCAGTTCTCCTGGCATTCCTCGGGTCGGCGACGCTTACGCCTTGCCCCAAGCCACGCCATGTTCGCCCTTCTCGACGTGCCCGATCAACCAGCTATTCATCCCGCAACGGGCCATCTGGGTGCGAATACTTTCGGCATAAAACGGGGCAACGATCATTACCAAACCAAGCCCCATGTTGAACACCTGATCCATCTCGGCCTGATCCACTTCGCCCAATCGTTGCAGCCAGGTAAACACCGGCGGAACCGGCCACGTGCCGCGGTCGATCACCACGCGAATGCCTTGCGGCACGATGCGTTCCAGATTTTCATGCAGGCCGCCGCCGGTGATGTGGGCAATGCCATGCACCACGTTCTTCACGCGGTAGTAATTTAGTACGCTTCGCACCGGGCGCACATAGATTTGCGTCGGCGTCAACAAGGCGTCGCCCACCGTTTCGCCAAGCTCTTCCACGTAATCGTTGACGCTATGCCCGGCGATGTCGAAAGCGATTTTGCGGGCCAAGCTGTAACCGTTGGAGTGTAAGCCAGTCGAGGCTACGCCAATGACCAAGTCGTCCGGCTCGATAGCCCGGCCGTCGATCACACGCTCTTTTTCGACCACGCCGACGCAGAAGCCGGCCAAATCGTAATCGCCGGGTGCGTATAGATCGGGCAAGATGGCCGTTTCGCCGCCGAGCAAAGCACTGTCGGCGTCGATGCAGCCGGTCGTGATGCCATCGACGATTTGTTCCAACAGCCCTGGATCGTCCTTGGGCATGGCCACATAGTCGAGGAAGAACAGCGGCTCGGCTCCGCAGCATAAGGCATCGTTGACGCTCATCGCCACCAGATCGATGCCGACCGTGTTGTGCCGCCCCATCGCGATAGCCACCTTCAGCTTGGTGCCTACGCCGTCGGTGCAAGAGACCAGCACCGGCTCTTTATAGTTTCGGGCGAAAAGTCGGTTGGCAAAATCCAACTGGAACAGGCCGGCGAACCCGTCTTTTAGGGGGACTACGCGAGGCGTATAGGTGCGGCTTAATAGCCGCGGCAATCGGGCCATCGACTCGCGGTAGATGTCCAGATCGACGCCGGCGTCTTTATAGGTTGCTTTGGCCATAGTGAAAAAACGATCCCAAATGAGTCAATAGGCGTATTGTAACTAGCGGGATGGCGAATGGAAGGGACCGCAGGCCGCTACTTGACATAAGACTGTGAAAATGGCAAAGTAAATGGGGTTGTGGGAGGTAATCCCTACCGTTGCCGCGTTCCCACCTTCGGCCGGAGCTTTGGCCGTTATCGCGGACTGTATACTGGTGAAAAACCGCATTCCCAAGGAGAACATTGTGATGTTGTCGAAGAATTGCCGAGTTTTGTGCGTCGGTGCCCTGGCCGTCCTTTGTATGTTGTCGATCGTCCCGGTCGTTTCGGCCGCCGATGCCCCTAAGGTTTCCAGCTACGCCCCCGCCGAAGACTTGGCCAACCAAGCCGATGCTTATATCAAGGAGTTGGAGAAGGTTGTTTCAAGTGAAGATGAATTCAAAGAAGGCAAAGATAAGATCGCCAAGGACGCGAACACGCTGACCGTCATTGCCTTGGCCCTGGGCTTGCACGACCAAGACAACAAGTACAAAGCCTCGGCCGGTGCGTTGATCAAGGCTTCGCAGGATTTGGCCAAGGCGAAGGATTTTTCCGTTGCTAAGAAGGGCGTTGACGCCGTCAAGGCCGCCGCTAAGGCAAAATCCGATGCCAAGCTCAAGTGGGAGAAGGTTGCCTCGCTGCCCGAGCTGATGAAGCAGGTGCCCGTCATCAATACGAAGCTCAAGATGAACGTCAAGCCGGCCAAGTTGAAGAAGAAAGCCAAGGACACCGCCGGTTACACCGCTGTGTTGGCCGTGATTGCTCAAGGCACAATGGCCGACACCTCGGCCACTAAGGGTGACGAGCAAGTCAAGCAGTGGCAGAAGTTCTCGGCCGTCGCCCGCGATCTGGCCGGCGAAGTGAACGCCGCCATCCATAAGGGCGATCAGGCCGCTACCGACAAGGCCATGGAAAAGCTCAATATAAGCTGCGAAGATTGCCACAAGGTCTTCAAGCCGGAAACGAAGTAACCTAACGGTTCTCAGCGAATAAGTAGGGCGGGTCGAACGCTGTTTTCGGCCCGCCCTATTGCATATAGGTATGATGGGGTGCAGGAATTTCTTATGGTCAAGTTGGATAAGCTGTGTTGTTAGCTGCCACCAGGTCAGCTTGGCAACGAGGCAGACGTTCCGACGCTAAACTTTTGTGCAATCCTCGCACATTCCGGGAGCTGTTAGCTCCCGGCTAAACTGTTGTGCATTATGCCGTCTGCAGAGATAAGCCGCCATAATCTTTTACTGCACCCGTAAGAAGCCTACGCTTGTCGTGGGCTGAGAAAATGTTATCCTCGGTTGCCGACAGTTTCTCTAGTCCAAGCGTTTAGAGAGTGAAAAGAAGAAAGCATGGCAAATCAAAATCCTCTGCGGCTGTTGATTCTCGGCGCACATCCTGACGATGCGGAATACCACGGCGGCGGCTTGGCGTCGATTTATCGGAGTCAAGGTCATACGGTTCGCATGGTCTCGCTCACGAACGGCGCGGCGGGCCATCAGAAACGCCAACCCACCGAATTGGCCGACTTGCGACGCCGCGAAGCCGCGAATGCTGCGGCCGTGATTGGGGCCGAAGGCCATACTTGGGAATTTCCCGACGGTCGCTTGCAGCCATCCTTTGAGTTGCGCGATCGGGTGATTCGCGTGATCCGAGCTTTTCAGCCTGATTTGCTGCTTACGCATCGC
>CAZNMP010000410.1:0-3097 GCA_964573875.1 uncultured Planctomycetaceae bacterium
CGATCCGTCACTACGACGAAACAACGTTGCCACGATTCGGCATCTTCGTTCTGAAAAACGGAGAGAAGTCTTGTGGTAATCGCAGTTCGTCCCGGCACGCGCAACCGGAGCAGGAGAATCCCATGATGCGTGCCTGGGCGAAATTGCCGGATATCGGAAAAAAACCAAATCCTGCGTAATGAGGAGCCGTCGTTCGTTTTGAGCCGCTTTCCAGACGGTCGGGTCATCGCTTCCTTGAAGCTGCTCATCTCGAACGGTATCTACATCATGCCCGAGAGCATGGAGCAACGAGGCCAGCTTTGCAGGCAAATTCTCATCGAGCTTAATTCGCATGGAGAGCCGGCATGCTTGGGACTGGAATATCTTCTTCCGTAGACGCAGCGGCAAATGCCACGACCACACGAACGTCTTCAGCGGTTAACGTGGGAAAATCATCGAGAATCTCCTGGTCACTAGCGCCTTCAGCAAGACTAGCCAGGACGGTGCGCAGGGTAACTCGCGTGCCCTTCAGTACGGGTTCGCCGCCACAGATCATGGGGTCGCGTACAATATGTGCAAGATAGTCCATCGCGAGGCTCCTGGATTCCTACCTTTATTCTACCACGCGGGCGGCGGCTCTGTAAAGCCTTGCCATGTTGGGCTTTATGCACTAGAATGCTTGTTTTGTCGATTGTTTTCGGAGCTGCAAATATGCGACGCATTCTGGTCACAAGCGCACTGCCGTATGCGAACGGCCATATTCATATTGGGCATCTGGTCGAGTATTTGCAGACGGACATTTGGGTTCGGTTTCAGAAGCTTCGAGGACAGCGGTGCGTTTATATCTGCGCCGACGACACCCACGGAACGGCGATCATGATCCGCGCGCGGCAGGAAGGCATCAGCGAGGAAGAATTGATCGGGAAGATGCAGGAAGCGCACACGGCCGACTTCGCCGGTTTCGATATCGAGTTCGACAACTACGGCAGCACGAACAGCCCCGAGACGCGAGCCGTGTGTTTGGAGATTTGGGCGGCGCTGCGAAAGGCCGGATTGGTCGTCGAGCAGGAAGTGACGCAGCTTTACGACACCGAGGCGGGCACTTTTTTGGCCGACCGCTTCGTGAAGGGAACGTGCCCGAAGTGCAAATCGCCGAATCAATACGGCGACAGTTGCGACAAGTGCGGGGCACACTACAACCCGACCGATCTGATCGACCCGAAGAGCACGCTTTCAGGCAGCACGCCGGAAATCCGCAAGGCCGACCACCTGTTCGTCAACATCGAAAAGCTGCATGGTTTTTTGAACGATTGGACGCAGACGGGCGGCCATCTTCAGCCGGAAGTGGCCAACTATCTGGCAGGCCACTTTTTGGGCGAGCCGCTGCACGATTGGGATGTATCGCGGCCTGCACCGTATTTCGGCTTTGAAATACCCGACAGCCCCGGCAATTATTGGTACGTGTGGTTCGACGCGCCGATCGGCTATATGGGTTCGACCCGACAGTGGTGCGACCGGAACGGCGAGCGGTTCGAGGATTGGTGGCGCAGCAGTGAGACGGAGGTGCATCACTTCATCGGCAAGGACATCACGTATTTCCACACATTGTTCTGGCCCGCCATGCTGCATACGGCCGGCTTCAGCCTGCCGACGAAGGTTCACATCCACGGCTTTTTGACCGTCGATGGCGAGAAGATGTCGAAGAGCAAGGGGACGTTCATTCGAGCGTCCACCTATCTGGAGCATCTCGATCCGGCGTACTTGCGCTATTACTACGCTTCGAAGTTGTCATCGCGCGTGGACGATATCGACTTAAACTTCGAGGAATTTGCGGCGAAGGTAAACGCCGACATGGTGGGCAACGTGGTGAACTTGGCGAGCCGGACGGCGAAATTCGCCGAACAAACGGGGTTGGCCGCGGCATATCCCGACGACGGCGGATTGTTCGCTCAAGCGGCTGCCGACGGCGCGGCGATTGCCGATGCCTATGATGCGGGCGAATATGCCAAGGCGATTCGTTTGATTATGGCGGCCGGCGATCGCGCGAATCAGTTTATCGAAAACCATGCGCCGTGGAATTTGCGGAAGGATCCGACGAAGCTCGACCAGTTGCGCGACGTTTGCACGATCGGGCTGAATTTATTCCGCCAGTTAGCCGTGTATCTGTCGCCCGTGTTGCCGCGACTGGCCCGGCAGACCGGCGAGTTGCTCGGCGACCCGATTACGAGTTGGGAGCAATCGCAAAAGCCGTTGCTGGGCACGTCGGTCGGCAAGTTCGCGCACATGATGCAGCGCGTCGATCCGAAAAATATCGAGGCAATGGTGGCTGCCAGCGCCGAGCCAGCGGAACCGGAATCGTCGATGCCTTCGACGGTGCCGTTCGACACGGATGCCGCCTTGTTGGCCGAGCCGTTGGCCGAGACGATTAATTTCGACCAGTTTGCGGCGGTCGATCTTCGTGTGGCGCGGGTGATCGACGCGGAAGACGTGGCCGGAGCCCAAAAATTGCTGAAGCTTACGCTGAGTCTTGGCGGCGACAATTTCCGCACGGTGTTTGCGGGCATCAAGGGCGCGTATAAGCCGGAAGACCTGGTCGGCCGGCTTGTGATTTGCGCCGCGAACTTAGCCCCTCGCAAGATGAAGTTCGGCGTGAGCGAAGGCATGATCGTGGCGGCGGGCGGCGACGGCGAAGTGTATCTGCTTAGCCCCGATGCGGGCGCGAAACCGGGGCAACGGGTACACTAAAAAACCTTTCCCCAACTTCCAGGGTACAGTAACGGATTTTGGCAGTTGCGGGAACGAACGTGAAACGGGTTATCTAGGCCCACGATGTACAACTCTGCTCATAAAACACGGCGGGCAAGCCCGCCCGCTTCACAGTTTTGCTATTTCACGGTTTAGCTATTTCACAGTCATCTATTTTGACCATAGAAAATGACTGCGACTGACTTTCGGCAGCAGGGTCTGTTTACCCTGCTGTGTTTTTCGGCGGAAATGGGTCGTCTTTAATGAAGGCGGTGCCCTGAAAAAGGGCAACCAACTCGTTGGCGTCGTTCGTCACTCGCACCGTGCAGGTCGAGATGCGTTTGCTACGAGAGATTTCCACGGCTTCGGCCCG
>CAZNMP010000411.1:0-3096 GCA_964573875.1 uncultured Planctomycetaceae bacterium
CGCAACGCCTGGCTGCAAATATGCCGGCCAGGCTTGCCCACGATATCGACGATGAAAAGTATTCGCATGGGAGGGGGCAGAGGTCAGGGGTCAGAGGTCAGGGGCTAGGGGCTAGAAACATCAAACGGGTATGAACGTGATTATCTCCACTTTGGATCGATCTGCTCGGGATGAGGACCATAGATATATTCGTAGTCATCCCACCCACATTTCCCTTCGCACAAAACAATTGTGCATTGACGAAGCACTTTGTGTTGCTGGATGGTTGGGCTTAAAGCATCCCATAGTATTTTAGTGCCGCGTGCGGAGATAGTGATATTGGTGAATTTGTTTCGATCCGTTCCCTTTTGTATATGGATACTCTTCACCATCGATAGCCGCATTAAAATACCAAGCAACCGAGTCACCGATTTGTCGACTGAATTTTTATGAACCTGTATGAGCATTCTTCTCATTGGTTCTCGCCCCCCTATCTCTGGGCTCTAACCTTCTACCGTGCCATTTCCACGTGCCGCGTTTCGCGCAGCACGGTGACTTTGATCTCGCCGGGATAGGTCAGTTGCTGCTCGAAGGCCGTGACGATGTCGTGGCAAATCTTCGCAGCCGACTCATCGGTCGTGTCTTTCGAGCTGACGATCACGCGTAACTCGCGGCCGGCCTGGATGGCGTAAGCCTGTTCGACGCCGGTGAACTTGCCGGCGATCGTTTCCAGTTCTTCCATGCGTTTGACATAGCGTTCGAGCGTTTCGCGACGCGCGCCCGGCCGTGCGGCGCTGCAAGCATCCGCGGCCGACACCAGCACGGTATACGGATTTTCCACGCGCAGATCATCGTGATGTCCTAGCGCGGCGTGAATCACCTCGGGGCGCTCGCCATAGCGTTTCAGCAGGTCGCCGCCGATCTTCGGATGGCCGCCTTCGGCTTCGTGGTCGGCCGCTTTGCCAATATCGTGCAGCAATCCGCAACGCCGGGCCAACTTGCCATCGAAGCCCAGTTCGTCGGCCAACATGCCGGCGATAAAAGCAACTTCTATGCAGTGTCGCAACACGTTCTGGCTGTAACTGGTGCGGAAGTGGAGACGTCCCAGCAGGTTGACCAGCCGTTCGTGCAACCCGTAGACCTCGGCCTCTTGGCAAGCCTGCTCGCCTAGTTTCTGGATGTGTCGTTCGAGTTCTTTTTGCGTGCTGGCCACGAGTTCTTCGATCCGCGTCGGATGGATTCGACCGTCGGCGATCAATTTTTCAAGCGACATCCGAGCGACTTCGCGCCGAATCATGTCGAACGCGCTGACAATCACCACGCCGGGCGTGTCGTCGATGATAACATCCACGCCCGTTGCTTTTTCAAAGGCGCGGATATTGCGACCTTCGCGACCGATGATGCGGCCCTTCATTTCGTCGTTGGGAATACCCACCGTGCTCGTGGTGGTTTCGGCCGTATGAGCAGCCGCATAACGCTGGATGGAAGTGAGCAGCACTTCGCGGGTTTTCTCTTCGCAAATTTCGGCCAGCTTCTTTTCGTGGGCGTGGATCACGGCTCCCGTCTCTTTTTGAAGCTGCGTATCCAGAATTTCCAACAGGCGGCGCGTTGCCTCTTCCTGGCTCAGCCCGGAAAGCTCGTGCAGCGTTTGCCGCTGAAGATCCAGAAGCTTCGAGAGTTCGTCCTTGCGGCGGTTGGCGTCTTGGATGCGTTCGGTCAGCTTGCGCTGGGTGCTTTCGACCATCTTCTCTTGCTTGCGGATCACCTCGGCCTGTTCTTCGAGTGCGTCTTGCCGTTTGTCCAGCAATCGCTCGCGTTCGTGCAACTCACCGCGCAGACGGCGCAGTTCCTTTTCACTTTCCGCCTGCTGTTGCAGGGCCGCTTCCTTGATTTGTAGTTCGGCCTCCCGGCGGCGGTTGTCTACCTCGGTTTCAGCTTTTCGAACGATTTCGCGGGCTTCCGACTCGGCATCGCGCCGACGCAAGCGGTCGAGCAGCCGCATAATGAGAAACGTCAGAATGGGGCCCAGCGCGGCCAGGAGCAAATAGATGATAAATTGGTACACGGTCCATGATCCTTCGTTAAATCGGCGGGACCAAGGGCGAGGGAAACAAACGCCCGACGGCCGATCCTTCAATACGAGATCGACGGGGCGTCGATGTCCCCACACATTCCGCGGCGGCATGAAAGCCGAGAGAACAGCTTACGCCCCGTCGTGAGACGGGGGGCGTGGACACGTCGCCGAAGCGCTCCGCGCAGGCTCGCACCTAGACGACATGAAGACACAAAAAATTGGATCAAGCCGCATTGTCATCCAACCGACGCCGGGAGTAGTGGAGCGGCGATACCGGCCGCCGCGCGAACCGAAATTCGCACGGACCGGAACAGGCGACAATTCACACCGCACGGCCCAAGAGCCCGCCGACATGATTCCCGCCATCCACCGGATGATGATCAAAAGCAGATCTATCATCGATACCATTCCCAACCTCGGGTGATTTGTTGCTGCCTAATACACCGGGGGTAAAAAAACACGCTGTTTGCTGTTCGTCGGCTTCGGTCGCCACGGTAGGCCCACCGAAGACACTTTGTTGTTACTTCATCCCAATCTTAACAGAGTAATTGAAAACTGCAACCGGGAATTTCAAAGGCTTTTTAGAGATAAACCCATCCGTGGGAAGCGGTTATGGCGATCATGGCGGAAAACTGGGCGAAGTGATGCAGTTCTTGACGGCAATGCCACTCTACAGAAGGGCATGGCAATGCAGCCAAGCCACAAATGCCAACCCTTTATGGCTAGTCATGTAAAACCACATCGAGGGGGTAGCTTTTGCGAGTTTCCAGCGTCATAACGAAAAGTGTGCCTAAACCGTTGACGCCCTCTAATCCCTAGTCCCTAGTCCCTAGTCCCTAGCCCCTATCCTATGTCCTTGCTCGAAAAAAAATTCGCCGCTGCATGGCCGCCGGCCGACTGGGCCGATGTGACGGTGCTTGCGGCTGTTTCGGGCGGATGCGATAGCGTGGCCCTGTTGCGGTTATTAACGGCGTTGAAAACCGGCGGCGCGGGCCGTTTGTGCGTTGCCCATCTCAACCACCAATTGCGGCCCGAGGCCGACC
>CAZNMP010000412.1:0-3087 GCA_964573875.1 uncultured Planctomycetaceae bacterium
ACAATAAGTTGACTGACCGGTTCATTATCAAAGCAAGCATCAATAAATTCTGCCGGGTCAGGCAAAATCTCCGAATTGGTGAATATGTAGTAGTTTGGGGCTAACAAAACACGTCCCTCCTATTTATCAAGAATATTTATGGCAACACAATCTTCAGATCTGAGCAGTTGGCAAAACCTGTTGAAGCGGCCGAAGCGGGGCGTGCCCGAAGGGCTTTGGAAACGTTGTCCCGGCTGCCAGGCGACGATTTTCCGCAAAGAGGCCGAAAAGCGGTTGGGCGTTTGTCCCGAATGCGGCTACCACTGGTATGTGCCCGCCCGGCAACGGGTTGCTCAGATTCTGGACGAAGGTACGTTTGAAGAGTGGGACACCGACCTGGAATCGGCCGATCCGCTGCACTTTGTCGATTATCCCAAAAAGATCGAAGCGGAACAGAAACGCACCGGCCTGCGCGAGGCGGCCGTCGTCGGCACGGGCATGATCCGAGGCCGTCGCGTGGCTTTCGGCGTGACCGACTCGGCCTTCATCATGGGCAGCATGGGCTCGGTGGTCGGCGAAAAGCTGACCCGCTTGATCGAGCGAGCTACGACCGAACAGTTGCCGCTGATTATCGTATCGGGGTCGGGCGGCGGTGCTCGAATGCACGAAGGCATCCTTTCGCTCATGCAAATGGCCAAGGTATCCGCCGCCTTGGCGCGGTTCGATTCAGCCGGCGGACTGTTTATTTCGGTTTTGACGAACCCAACCATGGGCGGGGTGGCTGCCAGCTTTGCCTCGTTGGGCGACGTGGTTTTCGCGGAGCCGAAGGCGTTGATCGGATTCGCCGGCCCTCGGACCATCAAGGCCACGATCCGGATCGAGCTGCCCAAGGGATTCCAAACGAGCGAATTTCTGCTGGAACACGGCTTTGTCGACCGCATCGTGCATCGCCAGGATCTTCAAAGCGAACTGGCCAGAACGATTGACTATTGTGGGAAATAAGTGGATAGTGAAGGCTGGGTAGCGGGGAGTGATAAGATGGTCGCCGCGTCGGCGGCCGCAAAGGTTTTGCCCTTTCACTCTCCAGGGGCCACTAACCACTAGTCAACTTGATTATGCCACTGTTCGATCATTTCAAAACAGTGCTTTTCGGCGGTCGGCTCAATGTTTCAAAACGGTTCGCGCTGCTGCACGACGCCGTCTCGGGTACGATGTCGAATTTCTACATGGCCCGCGACATCAAGACGGGCAAAATCGTCGGGCTGAAGATTCTCGACGTTGCCAAAACGGCGGCCGTGGAAAGTCGCTACAAAGGGCTTCATAAACCGTGCGAAGGCGAGATCGCCATTCACCTGAAACATCCTCGGATCGTTGAAACCTACGAACACGGCAAAACGATCGAAGACGCCCCTTATCTACTGATGGAATTCCTAGAGGGGCCGAACCTCAACATGGTCATCGCCTCGCACGACCAATGTCTTGAAAGTCGTCGGGCGCGGTATATCTACCAAACGGCCGAAGCGATTGCCGCCACCCATGCCGCTGGGTTCATCCATCGCGATGTCTGTCCGCGCAACCTGATGCTGACGAACAAACGCGAGGACTTGAAACTGATCGACTTCGGATTAACGGTCCCGGCCACGGCGGAATTCATGCAGCCGGGCATTCGCACGGGCACGCCCAATTACATGGCCCCCGAACTCGTGCGACGCGGACCGACCGATCATCGGGTCGATATTTTTGCGTTCGGCGTCACGGCTTATGAAATCTGCACGGGCCAGTTGCCGTGGTTGCGGGGCGATACGGGCCTGGCCGCGATGAGCCACGACAAGCCGCCTACCGATATCCGGAAATATCGCCCCCAAATTCACCCCCAGTTGGCCAAGGCGATTCACGCCTGTCTCGAGCCGGAGCCTAAGAATCGCTGTCCTTCGATGGATGCGTTCATGCGTGCGATTCGCAGCGTGCCGGACGACGGGAATGAGTAAGACGGCTGCCCTTATTTTCGCCAAAAGGGCGTATGCAATCATCGTGGCATAAAAAACACACATCGCGGGGCAAGTCCATCGCAGCGATGGTCTGTTGTGTTTATGTCCCCGCCCCTGTCCGTTTTGCCTCTTCGACGATAAAATACGTTGGCAGTTCGTCGTTGGATGTACGGAGATTGAAATATATGTGTGCTCTTCCCTTTGCCCATCTGCATTGCCACAGCCATTACAGCCTGCTGGACGGCGCAGGCACTATTCGCGGACTGCTGGAACGGGCGAAGGCCTTGGACATGAATGCCCTCGCGCTTACCGATCACGGCAACCTACACGGCTCGTTGCAATTCTATCAAAAGGCCAAGGACTTGGGGATCAACCCCATTCTCGGGCTCGAAGCCTACATCGCCCCGGGCAGCCGGTTTCATAAAGAGTCGTCCGGCGGCGGCACGAAGGAAGCCGCCTACCACATCACATTGCTGGCCCGCAACCACGCAGGCTTTCAAAACCTCATCCAACTTTCCTCGGCAGCGTTTCTTGAAGGCTTTTATTTCAAGCCTCGTATCGACAAAGAACTGCTGGCCGCTCACCGCGAAGGGTTGATCTGCCTAAGCGGCTGCGTTTCGAGCGAGTTGAACCGTACGATCCTGGCAGGCGGCGAGGCGAACATGGAAAAGGCCGCCGAAATCGCCGCATGGTTTCATAAACTTTTCGGCAACGACTACTACATCGAGCTGCAGAACAATAATCTCGAAGTACAGCGCGTGGCGATGGAAGGCTCGATTGAAATCGCAAACCGGCTGGGCTTGCCGATGGTTGCCACCAGCGACGTTCACTATATCAACCGCGATGACGCCGAGGCGCAAGATATTCTGTTGTGCGTCAACACCGGCAAATTCCGCACCGACACAAAACGGATGCGGATGGACAGCAACGAGTTCTACCTGCGCGGTCCGGAAGAAATGTATGCGGCCTTTCCCGGCATGGAAGAGGCTCTCAAACGCACCCAGGAAATCGCCGACAGCGTCAATATCGAATTGGAGCTAGGCAAACGGCACTTTCCGGTTTATACATTGCCGGAAAATAAAACGGCCGAAGAACTGCTGCTCGAACTATGCCTGACCGG
>CAZNMP010000413.1:0-976 GCA_964573875.1 uncultured Planctomycetaceae bacterium
CGCCGTGAACAACCTCCGTGGGCGGCTTGCAGTGTTGGAGTTTTCCCGGATTCCTGACCAGGGTACGAACCACAACCGGGCGTTGTTCGAGCAGTGGAAGCAAACGACCGCCAATATAGCCCGTCGCTCCCGTTACCAGGACAACAGGGCAACGATCCTGATCGGAAGCTTCAGGCTTGTGGAACGCCATTGGTCTTCATTCAAGGTTCGGCTGGAAAACGACTTGCTTTACTGCTATTGTGAACTTTACTTTTATTGTTGGGGATAGGCAAAAATGAGGGCAGGTATGCTGTCGTTATACAAACCAACTCCCGATACGATTCGTCGCTTTCTTGCGAAACAGGCGGCGTCGGAGTTTACTTATTCGGCGGTTGGTGCGACGGCGACCCATCCCCCGACAGGCTTTCTTGTTGCTCATACCCGGACCAAGTTGGGTGAGGGGAAGAAAACCTTTCAGATAGCCAGGGCCGGGTTGGAGCGGTGGGAGCAATTCAATCTCGGCTGGCTGGAGGCGTATTCGCCGGAAATGCGAATTCAAGCGGGCGAAGTCATGGCCGTCTTGGCCCATGTCATCGGCCTCTGGTGGCTCAATGCCTGTCGGATCATATATGTTGTCGATGAGGACGAGCCGATCCACCGGTTTGGTTTTGCTTATGGCACCTTGCCCGATCATGCGGCCAATGGTGAAGAACGTTTCTTGGTCGAATGGAATCAAGCGGACGACAGCGTGTGGTACGACATCCTATCGTTCTCGCGAGCAAGACACCCTCTGACCCGACTTGGCTATCCGATATTCCGCCGCAAGCAGATGCAGTTTGGCCGGGAGTCTGCAGCGGCGATGCTGAAGCTTGTTCGTGCGGAAGGCCAATAACCGGGGACTTTTCAAGGCATTGCCGACGCCCAGCGTGATCGAATGGACGTCGAGGCTCACAGGGCGGCAGGGCCGCCAACCAATGCGAGCTTCCGCTCGAATCAT
>CAZNMP010000413.1:1076-3085 GCA_964573875.1 uncultured Planctomycetaceae bacterium
GTCAAACCGCTCCCGTTGGTCGCTGAACTTCGTGAAAAAGTTCACGATCTTTCGGGTTAGTAATACACAGGGCGGCAGGGCCGCCAACCAATGCGAGCTTCCGCTCGAATCATGTCAAACCGCTCCCGTTGGTCGCTGAACTTCGTGAAAAAGTTCACGATCTTTCGGATTAGTAATACAGTCGGTTTCCAAATCTCGGTAACGGCACCAATTCGTTCACTTCGGCCTTATATTTTTTGTACTCGTCACCAAACTGCCTTTCTAGGTAATCGTTTTCTCGCCTGATTTTGATCTTGAAGATCATGTAGGCCACAACCGGCGTCAGCAACAGCGGCCACGACCGATTCATCAGGACAAGGCCGGGAATGATGAACACGATCCAAGCCGAGTAGATTGGATTTCTGGTCAGGCCGAAGATGCCGGTGGTGGCAAGCTTGTCGGAGTTGTAGGCCAAAGTCGCAGCTCTTCCGGCGACGATGAGCATCGGGATGCCGATCACGAGCAACACGATCCCCGCCACCATGAACACGATGGAGGGAACCGCTGTAACAAGACAGATGTCGGGCCATAGCCAAGTAGCTAGCCCGGCGATTACGGCATAGGCCACTGCCGACAACACGATGCTCGGGCCAACGCCCCATCGGCTCATTTCTCTCATCATCATTCGGCCTTTTCAACGGCAACGGCTCGTTCGGTCGCACTCCCTATTTCTTCTGCCTCGCCCTTCCATGAGGACAGCCGCCAAATGTCACCAACATTTCGATTTTTTGGACGAACTGGGCTAGGCGATTCTCCTGTCTGGCTTGACGCCCAAGTGTTCGGCAATACGGCGAATGTCCGTTTTGGTGAACAACGGCGAAATTACCTTGCAGCAGTTGGCACATTGCGTGCAATCGATGATGGAAAACGCCTCGTCGTGCAGCCGGTGGGCCACCCTATCAACCGCACTGTCGCTTTTCATCTTCAGGCGGTGGATGAAATTGAAGTTACGATTAAGATTCCGCTCGGCATTTGCCTTCCAATCATCAACGATGGTTTGCATGTCCATGAGTTACCGCCTGTTTCCTTAAACTAAAGCCCGGCAAGTCACTTACGACCTTCGGTTTTTTGTGCGTCAGGGGCATGACGTTTTTAAGAACAAAGCCCCGCGACGTCGTCACAGGGCCTTTGTTCGTACAATCGTTAAGGATACCCAAGCAGCGCGGTTTTAGTCGTTCACGTAGGTTTCCAGGAAACGGGCCAGGCGGTGGAAGTCGCTGCCGGGCTCGATATAACGCACAACCGTAACCAGCGTGGCGGGATCGACCAACTGGTTGAATGGCACGTAGTTCAAATCCAACTGGCCGGAAACCGAAACCATCACGCCGTCAAGCCGTTTTTCGACCAAGGCACGATAGGCACCGACGCCGAGTTGGCTGCCGAGCATCACGTCGAACGCCTGCGGGCGGGCGCAGCGGCATTCGTAACCAAGCTTGGTGCCCGTGATCTTTCGCTTCTTGCCCGTCTGTTTGGTGTATTCCTTGGCGACCAGTTCAGAGAACAGGCGGCACAGATCGAGCTTGGAGATGGCAATATGGCCGTGTTCATCACGCGGCACGCCTTCGATATGGGTATGCGGCAGAAATTCGGCAAGCCCTTCGGCAATCACGATAACGCCAAACTCCTTGCCTTCCGCCTCTTCACGGACCCGCATTGTGGCAACAATACGTTTGACCACTTCGTTCAAATCCATGACGCGACGAATGACGGTCTTGCCGGACTTCGGATCGGTGATTTCCTCGCTCGCTTCATATGTGCCGGTGATATCTTCAACGCTAATCACCAGGCTTGCTTCGCCGGCAATAGCGGCGCCGTAAGCCAGCCAGCCGGCACTGCGGCCCATCGTCTCGGCCATGAAATAGCTGCGGTTCGACTCGGCGTCGGCCAAGAGGTTGCGAATCTCGTTGGCCAAAACTTCGACGGCCGTGAAATAGCCGAAGGTGAAGTCGATGCCTTTGTAATCGTTGTCG
>CAZNMP010000414.1:0-3074 GCA_964573875.1 uncultured Planctomycetaceae bacterium
AATGTATGCGGCCTTTCCCGGCATGGAAGAGGCTCTCAAACGCACCCAGGAAATTGCCGACAGCGTCGACATCGAGTTGGAGCTAGGCAAACGGCACTTTCCGGTTTACACATTGCCGGAAAATAAAACAGCCGAAGAACTGCTGCTCGAACTTTGCCTGACCGGCCTGAAGCAGCGCTATGCCAATCGACCCGACCGCTATGCCGATGGTAAACTTTCCGACGAGGTGATGGCCCGGCTTGATCGCGAACTGGGCGTGATCAACAAACTGGGGTTTGCCAACTACTTTTTGATCGTTTGGGACTACGTTCATGCGGCTCGCGAGCGCGGCATCCAAGCCACGGCTCGCGGTTCGGGCGTGGGAGCGTTGGTCTCGTATGGCCTCTATTTGAGCCACGTTTGTCCGCTCGAATACGACTTGCTGTTCGAGCGATTCCTCGACGAAAACCGCCGCGAAGCGCCCGATATCGATATCGACCTTTGCCAACAACGCCGCGGCGAAGTGATCCAATACGTCAAGGAGAAATACGGCTACGAAAACGTCGCCCAGATCGGCACGTTCGGCACCATGGCGGCCCGGGCGGCCATTCGCGACGTCGGCCGCGCGCTGGGGCTTCCGATTCCGCGCGTCGATGCGATCGTTGCAATGGTGCCCGAGGAATTGCACATCACGCTGAAGCAGGCCATCGAAAAAAGCGATGAGTTGAAGAAGACCTACGACGGCGACCCCGAAGTTCGCAAGCTCTTGGACTTGGCGATGGGCATCGAAGGGCTCGCGCGGAACGTCGGCACCCACGCCGCCGCCGTCGTGATCGCCGACCGCCCTCTTACGGATTATGTCCCCTTGCAGCATGTGCAGGACAAGAAAGAAGTCATCACGCAATGGGCGATGGGCGACGTCGAACGCGCCGGCCTTTTGAAAATGGACTTTTTGGGCCTCCGCAACCTCACGATCCTTTCGAAAGTGGTCGATCTGATCGAGCAGACGACCGGCAAACGAATCGACCCCTACGAATTTCCTCGCGACGACAAGGAAACATTCGCCCTGCTGTGCCGCGGCGAAACCAAGGGCGTGTTCCAGCTCGAAAGCGGCGGCATTCGCGATCTGTTGCAGCGGATGAAACCCGACCATTTCCTCGACATCATCGCCACGAACGCTTTGTATCGCCCCGGTCCGCTGGAAGGCGGCATGGTTGACGACTACATTGAGGTGAAACACGGCCGCAAGCAGCCGGAATACAAACATCCGGTCATGAAAGAAATTCTGGAAGAGACCAACGGCGTGATGGTCTACCAGGAACAGGTGATGCGGATTCTGAACCGATTAGGCGGCATCAAACTGGCCAACGCCTATTCGTGCATTAAGGCGATCAGCAAGAAAAAGCTCGAAATGATCGCCAAGTACCGCGAAGAGTTCATCGAAGGCGCGCACAGCCAGGGCTTGTCGAAAAAAGAGGGCGAGGAACTTTTCGGATTGATCGAAAAATTCGCCGGCTACGGGTTCAACAAGAGCCATTCGACCGCCTATGCGCTGGTGGCCTACATGACGGCCTATCTGAAGGCCCATTATCCTGTTGAATTCATGGCGGCCCTGCTCTCGAGCGACATCACCGGCCGCAACTTCAAGCGGAAAGACTCGCTGGTCGAGCATATCGAAGACTGCCAGCGTATGAACGTCACCGTCTTGCCGCCCGATGTGAACCGATCGAGCGCGGAATTCACGGTGATCGACGGCAAAATCTGTTTCGGGCTTTCGGCCATCAAGGGATGCGGCGGCGCGGCAGCCACGGCCCTGGCCGCTGAACGCGAAGCGCACGGCCCGTTCCGGAGCCTCTTCGATTTCTGCGAACGCCTCGATCCGGGAGCCGTCAACCGCACGGCCATTGAATCGCTGATCAAAGCCGGGGCCTTCGATTCTCTCGGCGGGCATCGCGCTCAATTGTTTGCCGCCATCGATCGAGCGCTGCAAGCCGGCGCGGCCGCTGCCACGGATCGCCGCAGCGGACAAAAATCGCTCTTCGGCGATGAGGAAGAACAAGAACAAGCAGAAACCGGCTCGACCCATCTGCCCGACGTGCCCCGCTGGGAAGATCGCGAACAACTGGCCAAGGAAAAAGAGGTTTTAGGCTATTACCTGACGAGCCATCCCCTGGCCGAACACGAAAAAACGTTGACCACCTACTGCTCGCATACGACCGTCGATGCAGCCACGCAAAAACATCGCACCGAAGTGATGCTCGGCGGCATGATTTCGGCCTTGAAGCTGGCGCATACGAAAAATCCGAAGCCGGGCAGCCCCAGCCGTTATGCCATGTTCGACCTCGAAGACACCGAAGGCATCATGCGTTGCATCGTCTGGCCCGAGCAGTTCGCCCATTATGAAGAATTCATCAAGCCCGACGCCATCGTGGCGATCCGCGGAGCGGTCGATAAGCGTCCCGGCAGCGAAGAAGCGAACTTGATCGTCAATGAGCTCATGACGCTCGAAGATTTGTGCCGTCGCGGCACGCGCGGCGTCAAAATTCGTCTCTTCGAGGAAAACGACGGCCCGCAAAAACTTGAACTATTGCATGAAATCCTGCGCGGCTATCCGGGCAACGGCGACCTGGAGCTTACCTTCTGCCTCATCGACGGCACCCGCGTTCCTTGTCGCTGCGACCGCATGAAACTGGACGCCAACAACGGTGAAATGCGGGCCCGCGTCGAGCAACTGCTTGGTCCCGGCAATTTCCGTTTGATCACGGCCGCACCAAACAGCGGCGGCCATAACCGTTCCAACGGTTCGCGGAGATAATGCCCAACGCGACGTGGACGTTTGCCCTGGGAAGACGTTGGATTAGTTGTCCACCGATAGTTCGGCCGTAATTTGCCTGAGCATTTCCAGGCGATCGAAAGCCGGCGGTGTTCCCTCGCGGCAGAGAGTGACGAAAAACTCTCACCCAGCCGTTGGAAAGAAAGCCACCTCCCGAAATGTGGTCAGGCCGAGGGTGCACAAATCATGAAGTAAGAGCCGGAACGAGGAAGGAGTAAAACACCAGCCGTGGGCATCCATATAGACCGTTTGATGTTGGGCC
>CAZNMP010000415.1:0-3045 GCA_964573875.1 uncultured Planctomycetaceae bacterium
GATCGCCCCCGCCGTTGCGATATACAACACCAGCATGGCAAGAAAGCGGTTCCAAGGCTCATGGTCGCTCAAGGCAAATACCGGCGTAAGCGGAGCGCTAAAATGCACGGCCACGCCCGCGCTTACAAAAACCGACGCCAAGGCGGCCACTTGCCAAGCGACGCCTTTCCACGCCCCAAAAAGCACCGAGGCTACTAGCACTGCTAGCATCACGAAATCGTAAAGTTGGATGTATTCGCTCATGGGCACAGAGTATAGCGAGAAAGCCTCTATATGCGAAGAGCAGGCAAGGGGAGAGCAACGTCAAAAAACGCAAAATAGGCAATCAACGTCAACTTCACGCGAATCGCTCTTGCTCGAATTCCAAAGTTCCGCTAAAAGTCGCTGGAATTTTTTTACATCGGGAGCTTGGAAATAGCTCCTACTCTCTGACCTCTAGCCCCTACTCTCATGGCTGGTTTCAAAACACATATTACGGTTAGCAGCGTGCTGGGTGTCGGTTTGGGCGGAACGGCCTGCTTGGCCTACGGCGTGCCTTGGCCGACGTGCGTCTTGGCGGGCGGTCTGTGCAGCGTGTCCGGCATGTTGCCCGATATCGACAGCGACTCGGGTCGGCCGTTCCACGAAAGCATGGCGTTCGCGGCATCCGTCGTGCCGATGATGTTGCTGCCGCACTTTCAGCGGGTGGGCATGTCGCACGAATCCATCGTATTGTCAGCAGCGACCATTTACATCGCCATTCGATTCGGCGTCGCCTGGCTGTTGAAGCGCTACACGGTCCATCGCGGAATGTTCCACAGCTTGCCGGCTGCCGCGGTGTTCGGCGAAATCGTTTATCTCATGGCCGCGGGCGAGGATACGCGCGTGCGGCTTTTCAAAGCGGGAGCAGTCGTGCTCGGCTTCGTTTCCCATCTCCTACTGGATGAAATCTATAGCATCGAGTGGCGCCACGGGCATTTGCGGCTGAAAAGTTCGTTCGGCACGGCCCTAAAACTATTCGGCCAAAGCGGTTGGGGCAACCTGTCGGCCTACGGCAAGCTTGCGATTCTTGCAGCGGCGATCTTTTTCGAGGCCCACGGCCCCCAACAACAACATCCAACGCAAGGAATCGATTCGGTTCAACAATCGGCATCGCGAATCATGGATCAGTTTTTCAAACGCTAGCACGACATCGCAATGGCACCAAAGTGGAATTTATCGCACCGGTTACCTAACTAGAGAGGGGTTTGTAATACGTTTGTCGGCCATGAATAACGTATGTTTTTAAGTGTATTGCTAACAGAGCGGCATATTACTTCCGGCCCGTGGATATTGCGCCATGTCATTGCGTACTAGTCTACTGTTGTTCTACGGCCTTCTTCTCGCCGTTCTGCTGTCCGCTGTGGGCGGTTTCTATTGGACCATCGAAAGAACGTTGCAGGATCAGGAACTGCTGAAGAGCGCGCGAGCACAACTTCGCGATATGGAAGCCTTTGCCGCAAGCACGCGACGTCATATCGAAGAGGTCGAAAACTTCGTTCTGCTGGGCAACACCAGTCGCGACGCCATCGCGGCCTATCAGCGGCAGGCGGAAGCGAAAATTCAAAAACTGATCGATCATGTTCAGCAGGAACTGGATCTGCTCCAACACTTCATGCCCGACGGCCGCGAATCCGAGGAATGGAAACTGGAGCAGCAGGAACTGGACGTCCTGGCATCAGCCCAAACGGTCTATCACGAGCTGTGTGCGACCAGCGACAAGATCCTGTCGCAATATCAAAAATTTGACCAAGATGCTCTACGTAAGCAACTTCGCGACCTCGACGACAAGCTCGATCGAGATCTCGCCGTGGCTATTGAAAAATTCGCGGGCAGCGAGCTAGACGAAATGCTGGAACGCGAGACGACGATGCTCTACAACACGCGCCGTTTCGAGCGCATCGCCATCGGGGTTTGCTTGTCCACTCTTTGCATCGTAGTGCTGGGCACTTTGTTCATGAAGCGGGCTCTTCGCGATGTGGCCCGCAAAGAGGGCGCGATGGCGGCAGATCGGGCCAAAAGCGAATTCCTGGCCAACATGAGCCATGAAATCCGAACACCCATGACGGCCATCCTGGGCTTCACAGAAATCTTGACGCAAGATATCACCGATCCCGATAAAATCGAGGCGGCTTCCATCGTCAAACGCAACGGCGAGCATTTGCTCGACATTATCAACGATATCCTCGACCTCTCGAAAATCGATGCTCGGCAGATGGAAGTCAACTGCGTGCCATGCTCCCCATGGCGCATCATCGCCGATACCGCTTCGCTCATGCGGGTTCGCGCGGCAGCCAAGGGGCTCGACTTGCAGGTGGAATTCAAGGGCCATATTCCCGAAACGATCATGAGCAGCCCCGTGCGTTTCCGCCAAATTCTGATCAATTTGATCGGCAATGCCATCAAATTCACCAACCAAGGCAGCGTCCGCATCGTTACCCATCTGGTGCAAGACAAAAAGAATGCCCCCAAGCTTCAATGCGACGTGATCGATACGGGCATCGGCATGGCTCCGGAAAGCATGGCCGGATTGTTCCAGCCGTTCATGCAAGCAGACACCTCGCTGACCCGAACGGTCGAGGGAACGGGCCTAGGACTTGCCATCAGCAAGCGACTCGCACAACTCTTGGGCGGCGACATCACGGTCACAAGCGAACTGGACAAGGGAAGCGTCTTTTCCCTGACGGTTCAAACCGGTCCGCTCGACGGCATCAAGATGCTGGAAGAGCCGAAAGAAGCTATCGCCATCAAGGACATCGAAGCGACGTACCTCAAGGAAAAACCCAAGATCGAGGGGCGTATCCTACTTGTCGAAGACGGTCCCGACAATCAACGGCTGATCAGCTTCTTGCTGCGACGCGCCGGCGCGGAGGTGACCGTGGCCGAAAACGGTTTGATTGCCTTGGAACGCATCCAGCAGGAACTCGAAGATGCCAAAGCCGCCGGCGTGCCCGCTTCCAAACCGCTTTACGACGTAATCCTGATGGACATGCAAATGCCCATCATGGACGGCTACGAAGTCACGCA
>CAZNMP010000416.1:0-3030 GCA_964573875.1 uncultured Planctomycetaceae bacterium
ACGAAAACCAAGCCCCGAAACGATTACGACGAATTAGTTGCCCTCGGGCGGCATTGCTCCGATCGTGAGCAACGGGCCGAAGCCGCTGAACGCGATTTGACGAAGCTTAAACTGCTTGCCTACCTAAGCGACCGAATCGGCGAGGAAATGGATGCCGTCGTGACCGGCGTCGAGAGTTTCGGCATTTTCGTGCAAGGCATCGAACTACCGGTCGAAGGACTGGTCCGCGTTGAGGCCTTAAGCGACGACTATTACCGATTCGATCGCGCAACACACACCTTGGCCGGACATCGTGAGGGCAACAGCTATCGGCTAGGCGATTTGTTGCGTGTGGCCGTGGCTCGGGTCGATCTCGAACGCCGCGAATTGGATTTCCGCGTAATTGAACGCAAGAAAAGTCGTTCGCAAAAACCAACTTCTGCACCCAAGGCCGCGAAAAAAGGCGGAAAAACGAAGAAAAAGGGCACTTCCGCAAAACGCGGCAAACGACGTTCTTAATTCCGATCCAATCGGAACCAAAACACCGTCCGCTTGGCTGCTATTTTCCGCCTAGATAAACCATCAACACGCTTAAATCAGCCGGGGTAATACCGCTGATACGCGAGGCTTGAGCCAAATCGACCGGATTAACCTGTGAAAGCTTTTCACGTGCCTCGGCCCGGAGATGGGGAACCGTTCGGTAGTTGATATCTGCGGGTATATGGCGGCCGGCAAGACGTTGCTGCCGGTCGATCTCAAGCTGCTGTCGGGCGACATAGCCGGCATACTTGGCATCGTAGGTCGCTTGAATAGCTGCATCCGCCGGTATGGCTGCCAGTTCCGGCAAACATGCGACAACGTCGTCCCACGAAATCTCGGGCCTACGCAGCATCTTGGCCAAGGAACCGGCACCGGTGTGGGTTGTTTCCAACAGTCGCGTTACATGGTCGATGGCCGCGACCTTTTCTTCGAACCGACGCCAACGCCGCGGATCAATGAGCCCTCGTTCCTGAGCCAAGGGCGTCAACCGGCGGTCGGCATTGTCCGGCCGAAGCAGCAAGCGGTATTCCGCCCGGCTGGTAAACATCCGATACGGCTCATCGACGCCGCGTGTAATCAGATCGTCGATCATCACGCCGATGTAAGCTTGATCGCGACGCAACACCAACGGTTCTTCGCCGCCAAGTGTGAGGGCCGCATTGGCGCCGGCGATAAGCCCCTGCGCGGCGGCCTCTTCATAGCCGGTGGTGCCGTTCACTTGCCCTGCACAATATAAACCCGCAACTCGCTTCGTTTCCAACGAAAGCTTCAACTGCGAGGGCGGCAAATAGTCGTATTCGATCGCATAGCCGAATCGCAAGACTTCGGCCCGCTCCAAGCCCGGAATCAGCCGGAGCATCTCCAACTGCACGTCATGCGGCATGCTGGTCGAGAGCCCATTGATGTAGACTTCATCGGTCCGACGCCCCTCGGGCTCCAAAAATATCTGATGTTGCTGTTTGTCGGCGAATCGGACGATTTTCGTCTCGATCGAAGGGCAATAACGAGGGCCGGTCGATTGGATTTGTCCGCTGTACATCGGGGCTCGATGTAAATTGGCTCGCAGCAGATCGTGAAGCGCCGGCGTGGTGTAGGTGATCCAGCAGGGAACTTGTTCGCAATCAATCCGATCCGTTAAAAACGAAAACGGCTCCGGCTGCTCATCGCCTGCCTGACGTTGTGTTTTTTCATAATCAATCGTGCGGCCGTTGAGCCGGGCCGGCGTGCCTGTTTTGAATCGGCCAAGCTCGAAGCCCAATCGCAAGAGCGCCTCGCTGATGCCGGCCGAGGTCGGCTCTCCGATCCGGCCGCCAGGCCGCGAGGATTCGCCTTCATGAAGAAGTCCCCGCAGAAATGTGCCGGCACAAAGCACGACGGCCTTGGCGCGGTAGGTGTTTCCCTCCGCGGTGCGAACGCCGACAATCCGCATGCCTGGCCCAAAATCACTCGTCCCTTGCTGCTGTTCAACTATCAAATCTTCAACGGTTTCCGCGCGCAGGGAAAGCCCAGGCTGGGATTCGAGAATCCGGCGTACTTCCTGCTTGTAGACGAGTTTATCGGCCTGGGCGCGAGGCCCATGCATCGCCGGCCCTTTGCTGCGATTGAGCATCCGGAACTGAATGCCCGTGGTATCGATCACTTGGCCCATCACTCCGCCGAGAGCGTCGATCTCGCGGACAATTTGCACTTTGCCCACACCGCCGATGGCCGGATTGCAGCTCATCAAGGCGATGGTGTCGAGATTGGTGGTCAAAAGCGCGGTATTAGCGCCAAGCCGTTCGGCGGCCAATGCCGCTTCAACGCCGGCATGACCGCCGCCGATAACCAGGATGTCAAAATCATGGGAAACCACCATAACTTTCCATGATAAAGGCCGTGCGTTCCGACGGCTAGAGGGCAATGGAAAAGTTGCCGTTTCCGAAGAACCGTAAAATCTTTACAACCCAAATAACGGCCGGTACAATACATCCTTACGCAACAGCTTCCTGATGATCAACCTATCCCCTCCCTTTGGATCCTGCCATGAAAAAACTCTTGCTCGCGGTTTTGGCTACATTGTTATCGGTAAATACGCTTTTCGCGGCATCAGCGCCGGAACCCTATGGGCCAACGCCCAGCCCTCGGCAGCTTGCGTGGCACGGCCTGGAGATGTACGCCTTCGTGCATTTCACCACAAACACCTTCACCGACAAAGAATGGGGCTACGGCGACGAATCGGAAAAGGTGTTTAATCCCACCGCTTTCGACGCCGACCAGATCGTTCGCACCGTGAAAGAAGCCGGTTTGAAAGGTTTGATTCTAACCTGCAAACATCACGACGGCTTCTGCCTTTGGCCGAGCAAGTATACCGAGCATTCGGTGAAGAACAGCCCTTGGAAAAACGGGCAAGGCAACGTAGTCAAGGAAATTTCGGACGCCTGCCGCAAATACGACATCCAGTTCGGCACGTATCTTTCGCCTTGGGATCGCAACCACAAGGATTATGGACGTCCGGAATATATCACCTATTAT
>CAZNMP010000417.1:0-3014 GCA_964573875.1 uncultured Planctomycetaceae bacterium
GTAATAGACGCTGGAATTACATCAATCAGGTGATTGTCACAGCGGGTCCGATGCAGCCGCGCATGAAGCCGGGCATCGCGATGGCCGTGGTGCGTGATTGTTTGGCCGCCCTGGCCGCGTTGCATCGCGAGGGCATCGTCCACGGCGACTTGAAGCCCTCGAACATCATGCTCAAGCGAACGGGCAATGCCAAGATCGTGGACCTCGGTTCGGCGTTCGACATGGAGCAGACGCCCACGCGGCGCACCTGCACGCCCACTTATGCCGCGCCGGAAGTTCTGGAAGGCGGCGAATGCACGCCTCGCAGCGACTTGGCCAGCCTGGGCTATGTGTTGATCGAAATGCTGGCCGGCACGCCGCCCTTCGCCGGGCTGTCGAATTTCCGCGATTTGTTGGAAGCCAAGCGTTTCATGGCCCAACGGCTGCCGCACATTTTGCCAAGCGAAGTGGCCTGCAACGAATTGCTGATGAATTTCTGCCGCGGATTGGTCGCTCCCGACCCCATGCGTCGATTCCCCAGCGCCGAGGCCGCCGATTTGGTCAAAGAAGGCGCCGCCAGTTTCCATCGCCAGCTTATCAAGGGCGATCTGGCCAGCGAATACGACAACGAAATCCGCCTCTGGCTCGAAGAACTCAAAGAGCCGGAATAATTTCGCTTGGATATCCCTTGGGCGCATAAAAAAAATCCCCTCGCCTGCAAACAGACGAGGGGACGTTTTTTTAACGAATGTGCAATCCTTACGGCAGTTCCTTGACGCGGATGTTGCGGAACTCAACCGGATCGCCGTGACCGGCCCAGCCGATGTAACCCTTGGCATTGTGCAAACCGGGGTGTGCTTGGCCATCGGGCGTTTTGTCGATCTTGCTGATATCGACATCGGTGATGACGGTGCCGTTCAGCGTGACCTTGATGTGCCCGCCATCGGCCATGATCTCTTCACTGTTCCATTGGCCCACCGGCTTCAGGAATCCACGTTTCGCCGCGGCGACGCCATATACCGATCCGTGGTATTGATACTCGTGCAGATCCTTGTAATTCGGATGCTCGCTGTCGAGAACCTGAATTTCCATGCCGCTATAGGCCGAAGGCAGAGGGCTGTTCAAAGGTGTGCGGATACTGACGCCGTTATTGCCGGCCGGAGGCAACTTGAACTCAAACCGGAAGACGAAGTTGGCATACTCTTTGCCCGTATAGAGATTTCCGCCAGGCTTGCAAATCATCGCACCGTCAACAACGGTGTAACCCTTGACATCGCCTTGCCAGCCATTGAGGGTTTTGCCGTCAAACAGACAAACGAACCCGTCTTTAGCTTCTTCGGGCGTAAGGCCGGCGTTCTTGGCCTCTTGGGCACATACCGCGGAAACACTCAATAACAATACCGCAACCACGCTCGTGCAACGCATGTGAAACACTCCTGAAAACGGTGGGAAAAAAGGTGGGGAAAACCAAATTTGCGTTTGCTAACGCACACGTATGTCAAAAAATACTTAGACACTCACTCTTCCCATCTTACCACACTTTATAGGGATCGTGAAGCCTAGGGAAAACCGTTTTTCAGGAGGATTTTGGGCTTTTGAAAAAGCGAACGCACAGAAGGGACCATGCCGCGCCAGCTCCTCCCGCACATACATATGCGACGGTCCAAAGAAATACACTATTTTCTTCTTTGGGCCCCAGAAGCCCCATAAATGTTGCTCCAACCAACACCGATGCAAACAGCAGTTGCCAAAATTCCTTGTTCGATTTCATGGGATCGAACAAGTTCCATTGCAGCGATACCCCAACAATTTCCGGGATGATAAAAAACCAACCGAAAAGGGACAACAAAGGACTAGCTAAAATCGCGAATGGGCCGGACACTATTCCAAACAAGATAGCGCTGCCGAGCAAATGCATGGATACCACGATGGCGAAAATCGACAGCGTCATGCAAGTCTCCGTATTTCCTGGATAGGGCCAATCAATTGTTGAATTTGGGAAAAGCGTAGGGCGGGTCAAGCGAAGCGACGGCCCGCCATTTTGCGAAGAATTCAAGGCGGGCCATCGCTTCGCTCGACCCGCCCTACTGAAAACTGATCGGCCCTGGTTTCCAGGAGGAGATTTTCAATTGCCGGGCTTTTTCTGCATCAACTTCCGCAAATCCTCGGTCGTCTTCATCGAGCAAAACTTCGGCCCGCACATGCTGCAATAGTGCGAACTCTTGTGCTCGGCCTCGGGCAATAATTCATCGTGCATCCGGCGAGCCGTCTCGGGGTCCAACGCCAAGCGAAATTGCTCTTCCCAATCGAAAGCAAAGCGAGCACGGCTCATGGCGTCGTCGCGCGTGCGGGCGTTGGGCCGATGTCTGGCCAAATCGGCGGCATGTGCGGCGATTTTGTAAGCAATGACGCCCTGCCGCACGTCATCCAGATTCGGCAACCCTAAATGCTCGCGCGGCGTTACATAACAAAGCATCGCCGCGCCGTACCACGCCGCCATCGCCGCGCCGATCGCGCTGGTGATGTGGTCGTAGCCGGGGGCAATGTCGGTCACAAGCGGGCCAAGGACGTAAAACGGCGCTTCGTCGCACAGTTCTTGCTGAAGTTCGATATTCCGTTGGATCTGATCCATCGGCACATGGCCGGGGCCCTCGATCATGACTTGGCAATTGCGTTGCCTCGCACGTCGCCCCAATTCGCCCAGCACCCGAAGCTCGGCGAACTGGGCCTCGTCGCTGGCATCGGCAATGGATCCGGGCCGCAAACCATCGCCCAAGCTCCATGTTACATCATGCGCATACATGATGTCGCAAAGATCGTCGAAGTGGGTGTAGAACGGATTCTCTTCTCCGTGGGCCAACATCCACTTGGCCGCCAACGAGCCGCCGCGGCTGACGATGCCCGTCAAACGCGACTCGGTAAGCGGCAGATGCGCTCGCAACAGACCGCAGTGGATCGTCATGTAATCGACGCCTTGCTTGGCCTGTGCTTCGACCACGTCGAGAAACTGCTGCGGCCGCATATCCACGATATCA
>CAZNMP010000418.1:0-2975 GCA_964573875.1 uncultured Planctomycetaceae bacterium
TGGGGGAAAGAGGGATTAGAGATTAGGGATTAGGGATTAGAGATCGGAGGGCAATGTCAGAAAATAGCCGGGAGCTAACAGCTCCCGGAATGTGCATCAATTTGTAACCGTATTCCGGGAGCTGTTAGCTCCCGGCTATTTTTCTTATAGCATTAACGCCCAACAGCTAATCACGGTTGTTGTTTTTATAAAATCGGCAAATCCCAAATCAACAAATCCTAAATCAACTCTGGGATGTCTCGCGAAGAGATTTTCATGGATTGATTTCGGTGTTGGTTTCCTTCACCAGGGATTTTGACATCGCGGGAGCGGAAAGTTCGGCGACAAAACGATATTGGCCCGGTTTCTTCGTTCGGACACGAATTCGATACATCAGCGTCTCGCCCGGCTTGATCTCAAACACCGGATCGAATTGGATCGTCTTGCCTTCGGTGGTGAATTTGGTCGGACCGGGGCCCATGGTGCCGATCGGATTAATCACGACGCCCTCCGGCACGGCGGCGGTCAACGTAACACGCTGATACGATTGCGTGCCGTTGTTGGTCACTTGAACCACATAGGTCAAATCCTTGTTGACAGGCACTGGATTCGCCAGTCCGGAAGCCGATAACACCAATCCATCGGCGGGCGGATTCGCCGGGGCTGTTTTTTCGGCGCCCGGAGCAACCGGCCCCTTGTCGGCGGCACGAATCTCTAAACACGCCTCGTCCTCTGCCTTGGCGCCGGTCGAGGTTGTCACCCTCACGCGATTGCACGCCTTTGCAGAAACCGACTGGCATGTGTAATGGATGCCTCGTTGAACCGTTTTTCCGGCCGGCAAACGCTCGATCATCCACGACAATGCGCTGCGATCGGCCTGATAACCTTCCGACGCCAAAACCGGATACAGCGCCGCATCATAGCGGGCAAGAACCTGGACATTTCGCAACTCGGCCGCGCCCGTATTGGTGATCTCGATAAAAAACTTGGCTGTTTCGCCTACGACAAGTTGCTGTGGGCCCGTCGTTTTCACGGTAATCGGAATCGCCCCGCCTGGCGCGGCCTTTGCAATGTCATCACCGCCGAACGATGGCGCTGATCCGCCCGGCGCGGTCGGAGCAGGCGAACTGCCTCCGCCGGTTCCCACAATGCAAGCTTGAGCACTGGCCGGTGTAACATCCTTTCCGCTTACCTCAACCGTTTGACACAGACGGCCGGGCTTAGTGACGCGAACGGTCACCTTAACACGTTGCGAAGCCCCCGGAGCCAAATCGCCCAGTAGTCGCTCGATAGCGTTATTTTGATTCGCGGCCGGGTTTTCCAATCCTTGGTCGAGGCGGTCCTTGATAATCAATTTTGCAGCCGGGGCCTGGCTAAGGTTTCGCACCGTGATCTCGAACGACGCCTGAGTGCCCACCGCCGCTTGCTCGGGCCCCGTTATGCGAACGTCGAGCGAGGCGGTGCCGATGGTTGTCGTGGTGCAATCGCTGACCTTGAGCCCGCCTGCCGCGGTAACTTCGCAACAAGCCATGATGCTTCCCTGCCGTTCGGCCCGGAAGCCGGCGTCGATCGTGCGTTGTTGTCGGCCGCCGATTTCACCCAAACGCCACTGGAGTTGACGCCCGGCTGTCTCGGCGGCGGGATTGCTGTTGAGGAACGTCAGACCCTCGGGCATCGTGATGACAGCCACGGCGTCTTTGACTGCCAGATCGCCGGGATTGGCGACCGTGATGCGATAATTGATCGTCGTGCCCAAGCCGGCCGTCGCTGGGCCGGATGTTTTTACGCTTAAATCACCGGCCCTCCACGTTTTCGAGGTCATGCCGGAACCAACCACCAGCCGTTGACCGTTGGCTCCCGGCAAATCGCCCGGACGGATTACCTCGATCTTAATGTTGTTGACGCCGTGCCTCGGCTCTTTCTCGAAGATTTCGACGCTGGCCTGACCGGCCGCATCCGTAGGCACTTCGACCGACTGAGCGCCGTCGGGCGAAAAACCAGCCGGCGGACCGCCTTGAATTTCATAACGCACGCGCCATCGTTCGACGGGCGTGTGGTTTGATTGCCGAACGACGGTCGTGGTGAAAACGTGTTTCGTACCCGCCGGATTGATCGCCGGCGGTGGAAACTGCCACTGGGCATCGACCCAATGCACCACGGTTGATTTAAGCCGCGAATCCCAGCGGTAAACCTCGGGAGCAAATACAGTCACATGGCTCGAACCTTCCACAGGCGAGGTAATCGTGATCCAACCTTGCCCCCGAAGCACATAGGCCGAATCCTCGGCGATGCAGGTGCCGCGGTTCAGCCGGGTGTTCGAGCGTAGCGTGCTGCCGATGGCAAACGTGTTGGTCACTTTGCGCGGCCGGTTGAAATCGCCCACCAAGAGGTCAGCAAATCCGGTTTCGCCCACCGCCACGAACTGGCCGACGCTGCCGGGATCGATCGACCATTCCAGCCGTCGATTGGTGCGCAGATACCCATCCTGCCCACACACGCCAGCGATCAAGACCACTTCGCTGCCGACCGCAGCAACGGTTTCGCGCGGTTGAAGATTAACCGACGCATCATCCCAAGGCAATTGACCTAGGGGATTGTCGTAATACTCCTCATTCGCCCTGCTGGCGGCCGTGGGAGGAGGCGGCGGAGTAAAAATGTGCTCGCCCGTCGGGTCGATACCGGTCTTTTGGACGGAGGAACAGCCGATAGCCGCGCATAGCATCGCGGCAAGTATGAGAAATCGGCAACTCGTCCATGAACAACGCATGGCCCTATCCTCGGGACCACACCCCACTCAACGTTTTTCCACTATAGAAACGTACCACACGATTTGGCGATATGGGGATTTTTCGCAACATGCAACGATGCGAAAAGAAAACACGACGGCTTAATCCGTGCATATAGTATAACCGGAACAAGGGGATAACTATAGATGAAAACAGATAAATACCTGTGATCGAGAAAAGAATTCTCCACTCCCTCGAAAGGCTTGTTTA
>CAZNMP010000419.1:0-2971 GCA_964573875.1 uncultured Planctomycetaceae bacterium
AAGGAAGGTGGGCCTCAAGGAGTTGTGGACCCTGCGATGGCACCGGCAGTACGATTCTTCTGGGGGAAATCCGCGCAGGCATAACCGCCTACGATCCCCGCGGCACTTGGGCCATGAGCGGCGGCTCGAGCGCTCTTTGGGGACATGGTTCTGGCGGCGATGACTACGGCCCGAACTGTCCCTATTACGCTTCCGATGACGTGGATTCTGGCTCTGCCTTGGCCGCCGAGTTCACTCAGACAGGCTTGCAAGAGGAAGGCATGCCTTGTTCTGCAGGCAATTTTCCAAACTGGCAGCAGACCGCCCGCAGCCTACATCCCGGCGGCGTTAATGTCGCGATGGCTGACGGCAGCGTGCATTGGATTGGTGATTTCATCGACATATCCGGGGATCTCAACAGTCCAGCGGCATTCTCTACCTGGGATCGTCTCAACGCCTCGGCCGACGGCATGCCGCTCGATAGCAGTTCTTACTGACAAAATGGCTTTGTGGAGCCCGATGTCCCGCCATTTTGCGAGAAATTCCACGCGGGCCATCGCTTCGCTTGACTCGCCTACCGAAAAACGATCTGCCCTCCCACAAATGGTCGCCAGCTTGCATTCGTTTGGATTTTCCGGGAAAATAGCTCCTTGGAACAACCATTTTCGGTCAAACAATTCCAGGAGGCGATCCCGTGAAAACAACTGCGGATTTTGGCGGCAATAATCTCGAAGGGCTGACTAGGCGATCTTTTCTTGGTCGCGCCGTGACATGGGGGGCAACCGCGGCAATTGCGGGTGTTACTGAACATGCCTGGGCCGCCATGGCGCCGCCAATGCCCGGCGCGAAGGCCAATGTGCCCGTGCTGACGGTTTCCAACCCAAGCTGCTTCAAGATTCTTCAGGTTACCGACATGCACTTGGGCGAGTGGTTCGTGCAACCGCCGATTGCTGCACTGGCGGCAATGGTCCGGAATTTCAAGCCGGACATGATCGTGAACACTGGCGATTGTTGGGTGAATGTCTCACGCAATGGTTGGGGCGACACGTGCCAGCGCATGTGTCGGCTGTTCGACGGTTTCAAAATCCCCTGGGCGTTTGCTTGGGGGAACCACGACGAGTCGATCGACTATAACCGCGCCCATGCAGCACTCGAAAAATCGTCGCATGCCCTTTACTGCGGCGCGGCCGACGGCAATTACCGCGTGGCCGTCAAAACCAAGAACGACAAAACTCCGCTCTGGAATTTGTTGATCGTCAACGATTCGCGTGGCGGATTCCAGAAGGAACAAATCGATTGGTTCCAAGCGGAATCAGCCCGAATTAAGCAAGAAACGCTAAGCCCGCCACCGGCCTTCATGTTCTTTCACATTCCGCTGCGTCAATACGACACCATCGCCGCGCCCGGCAAAGCCTTGGGAGTAATGTACGAGCCGGTCAATCATGAAAACGGGTCGGCGGATGCGTTTTCGGCCATTCGTGATTCCGGTTTTGTTAAAGCCACGTTTTGCGGACATGACCATGTAAGCGACTTTGCAGGAACGCTGGAAGGCGTGCGATTGCAATACGGCCGAGCAACCGGCGGCTATGGCAAGGAAAAAGTGCGTAAAGGCGGAACGCTGATCACGGTCGATGCCGTTCGGAAAACGTTCGATGTGAAGTCTGTCCTGCCCGACGGTTCGTCGGAGACGTTCAACGACTTCACCAAAAGAGTTTAGCAAAACGACATTTGGATGCGATGTTCACACATGCTGTAAACATGGCACCGATAATGTAATTTGGCAAAAATCGCTTTGTGAAAATAAAACGGGCGGCATTGTTCACGGTGCTTAACCATGGACAATCGCCGCCCGATTTTCATTCATCCACTAATACGGCGTTATTTCGCCGCGGCTTTGTCGCCGTCGAGTAATTCGCGGGCGGCAGTTGCCAGGATCGTGTAAAGATCCTCCAACTGATCGATTTCGACCGCCGAAAACGCAATGCGGATGTCGCTTTCGCCGTCGGCAATAACGCCCACGCCGTACTTCTCCAGCAAGTGCTTGCGATAAGTCTCGGCATCCAGTCCCTTTAGTTTCAGGCACATGAAGTACCCGGCGTTGAAGGGATAGACTTCCCACAAACCGGCAAACTTGGGTGAGCTGAGGATCGTCTGCACCTTTTTCGCGCGGGCTTCGAGGATCGCCTTCTTCTCGCCTTGCTCAACAGGCAAGGCGTCGGTCGTCATGGCTTTGGCCAACACGGATTGCGCTACGTGCGAGCAGTTCGACACGGCGCTGCGGATCGCGCCGGCGGTTTTCTTCTCCAGCGCTTGATACAAGGTATCCTCGCTCAAAAACGCCTTGCCGCCGAAGGTGAGCATGCCCGTGCGGAATCCCCAAACGAACTCTTCCTTCGTAGGGCCATCCACCTTCACCGCCAAGATGCGCTCATGGCATCCGGCCAGCTTGGCGAACAACGATTCCTTAGCAACGTCTTCTCCGTAGAAGAGGCCGAAGTAGGCATCATCGGAAACGACGACCAAGTTGCGGCCGTCCTCAGCGGCTTCGCGCAAAACGCCCACAATCTGATCCATCTCGGCATTCGTGGCCGCGTAGCCGGTCGGATTGTTGGGGAAGTTGAGCACCAAAACGGTCTTCCAACTGCCTGCTCGCGTGGCCAAAGCTTGGCGCAATCGCTCGACGTTGAAACCGCCCGCCGAATTGAAAAACGGATAGACGGCCAACTGCGCCTGGTGGCGAACGCCGAACAACAGCTCGTAATTCTCCCAATACTTGTCGGGCAGCAACACGAAATCGCCCTTATCAACAAACAGATCGGCCACCAAGCTCAAAGCGTGGGTGACGCCGCTTGTCACGATGGGCGTGGAAATCTTCTTGCCCGCCAAACTCGGATTCTTGCGTATCAGTTCTTCACGCCATTTTTTGCGCAAGTCGGCGCGGCCCGTGGCCGGGGCATAGGTCAACGCCTCGGCCGGTGTTAAGTCGTTGAAA
>CAZNMP010000420.1:0-2946 GCA_964573875.1 uncultured Planctomycetaceae bacterium
GTAGAAAGGCGCGACGGGGAATTTGGGGCGAGAATCACGTCCTGCCATGACGATGATGCGACCGCGAAATGCCAAATGCTTGACGATCAGATCGAAGTCTTGCTCTCGCAATGTCTCGAACCAAACATCGACGGCGCCGAACTTGCTCAATTCGGCATCGACGTTGTCGTTCTTGTAGTTGATCGCGGTGGTTGCGCCCAACTGACGGCAAATTTTGATTTTGTCGGCACTGCCGGCCGTTGTGAACACGCGCGCGCCGACGGCGCGCGCCATCTGCACGACGCACGACCCGACACCGCCCGTCCCGCCGTTGACCATCACGCTTTCGCCCATCTTCAGTTGGGCGTCGCGGAACAATCCGAGGTGAGCGGTGATTGCCGTCAATGCAAGAGCCGCGGCATCTTGATCCGCCACGTCTTCCGGCGTCGGATAGAGCCAGCATTCATCCACGGCGGCATATTCGGCGAAGGTGCCTTGACGGCCCAGCAGGCCCTGATTGCTTCCCCAAACGCGATCGCCCTTCTGAAATCTTTTGACGGCCGGCCCCACGGCCTCGACAACGCCGGCAAGATCACAGCCGATGACAAACGGCTTAGGCAGATCCATCGGATACATGCCTGCCCGGATGTAGGTATCGACGGGGTTTACGGCAACGGCTTTGACCTTAACGAGAACTTGATTATCACCGGGCTTGGGTTTTGGCACATTCCCGTAAATAATATTTTCAGCCGGCCCTGTTTTTTCAAGATAGGCAGCTTTCATGCACAACACCTTTACGGACGACTAGAAACGTAACCAAAACAATCAAAAAACTTACACCGCCGAAAGTAAGTATCCTGTAGTGGGGATTACTTTATCCATTATACGGAAAGCCCCTATCTGGGAGAATGCCTCTTCAGGGATGAAAGAGGGTATAGCTGTGGTTAGCCGCACGTAAGAGGGTTCTACCGCAAGTGTTTAGGCCCAAGAAGGCAATAAAAAAACAGGTCTAGTTAGAACTGCGCAATATTTGCACGACTCCTGGGGTCTTGTCCCGGAAAAAAACTTCGTATTTTGCCATTGACCCACCTGTTAAGGTATCTATAATCCGCCGAAGTTTTTTGTCTAGTACGCCAAGGATGGCGGAGTATCCTGGATTGGGCGGAAAAATTCGCCTAATCGGGAAAGTTTGCAAAAAACAAATAATCAATTGCGCTGTGGATTTCGATTTTAATTTTTGAGACGCTTGATTGACGTCGTGTGTTGTCACCGACAAGCCGAGAGCAAGCATTCGTCGAAGTTCATGCGTTGTTCCGAGTGTGATTTTAAAAAACACGTTCTCTTCGAAGGGCACGGAAGCCATGCGTACCAACGTAGCAGGATGTCTACTCGCCGTTTCGATGTTGATCATCTCCGGCTGTTATAGCGGTGGTCAATGGACAATGCCTTGGAAGAGCAGTCCCTTCCAATCCACGCAAGGCGTTACCCCCGGCGCTGTTGGTTCGCCGCAAAAGCCGGCGGGCATTGCCGCGAACGGCAAGAGCAACTCGATGGCTCCACCCTCGGGTTATGCATTCAATAATACAGCCACTACGCCGCCTGTTACCGCGCAAGGCACGGCCGCTACGGCTGGTGTGTTGAATTCTGGCTACCCGACGTCCTCTTCCTCTCCGCAGTATTCGTATCCCACGACACCGACGAATACCGCCTCGACGACATCGCCGTCGGGCGGCTACGCCCCGGCCTATACGGCCAGCACGGCGGGCGTGCCCGGCGTAGGCGCATACGGCGCCTCACCTGCAAGCTCCGGTGGTTATGGTGCTTCCAATACCGCTCCCACGTCATCTTATAGCGTAGGCACTGGCGCCAACAACGGTTATGGCAATTCGGCTGCGCCCAGCTACGGTGCGTCGCCCTCGACTTCCTCGTACAATGCTGCTCCGGCTTCGTCTTCTAACGGCGCTGCTGCTCCTTGGGGTGGATATCCCACGACGAACACGGCTCCGGCCGATCAAAACCCCGTGCGCCCCGCTGCTTCCTATCCTGCTCCGAACACGGGCGCTAGCCAATACACCGCATCTGCCGATCGGTATAGCAGTGCAACAGCCGCTCCGGCAGGATATGGATCGAGCACAACCTCGAACAGTCCGGCCGCGGATACCGGCGCGCGTTATGGCAATGCAACATCCAACACGGGTTCGTCGGGTGCGAATACCGCTTTGGTCGGCGACCGCTACTCGAATCAGGATAGCAGTTCGGCATCATTGGTAGGCAGCCGCTATGCAACGCCGAGCGCCTCGCCCGCTGGTGGCAACGGCGGTTATACGCCGTCGGCCGCGGATACAAACACAATGGGCACAAGCGGCAGTACGGCCCCGGCAACGCCCGATGCTTCGAACTATGCACCACCTGGCGGTTTCTCGGCCCCTTCCAGCAACAACAGCACCGATTATCGGCCCGGCAGCACTACGAGTTATACGCCACGCAGCTCAACGAATCCGGGCGTTCTGACATTAACGCCGAAGCCTGCCTCTGCCGCCGGCGTCCAACCGGCTAGCTACAACCAGCCGGTAACGACCGGCATGTAGTTGCTATTGGGTGCAGCAATGTTTCGTCATTCTGAGCGAAGCGAAGAATCCAGCTGGAATTGCGGAGATTCTTCGCTTCGCTCAGAATGACTATTTGCCATGTTTTTGCCAGCCCCAGGTAGTTGCTGTTCTTGTGGATAAGGATTCCATCGCAAAATCCCGTTACTGATTTTGTCTTTGCGTAGTGGGATCAAGCTTGCGAAATAGCTCTGCCATCGGACGGGAGCATCTTAGGCAATGCCTTGAGTTGAGGGCTGGAAATTGCCTATTTTTACATTTCCGCCACCTTTCCATGTCCCCAAAAACGCGATAGGATAGGGGGCATGAATACGCCCGAAATCCCTTCTCTCCGTGCGAATCCCAAACCGCTGCCCGAGAA
>CAZNMP010000421.1:0-2943 GCA_964573875.1 uncultured Planctomycetaceae bacterium
ACGAAGTGGCCAATGCCATTGTCGCCCAATTGCTGTTCCTCCAATCGGAAGATCCGAAGGGCGACATTCACATGTACATCAACTCGCCGGGCGGCAGCGTTTCGGCGGGTCTTGCAATTTACGACACGATGCAGTTCATCAACTGCCCCGTGGCCACGTATTGCATCGGGCAGGCGGCCTCGATGGGCGCCGTCTTGCTGGCTGCCGGCGCCGCCGGCAAGCGCAAGGCGTTGCCCAACTCGCGCATCATGATCCACCAGCCTTTGGCCGGCGCGGAAGGAACCGCGGAAGATATCCTGATCCACGCCAAAGAATTCATCAAAGTTAAAGAACGGCTCAACCGCATCTTGCTGAAGCATACGGGCCACCCGTTGGAAAAAATCGAGCAAGATACCGACCGCGACCGCTTCATGTCGGCCGAAGAAGCGTTGGAATACGGCTTGATCGACCATGTGATCGAGCACGCGGGACAGCCGTAAGTATAGGAATCGTGTTTTTCGTTGCCGACATTAGGCGGCGAAACGAGGAAAAGCGGCAAGGATGGCCGCTTACGGAAATTCAATTTTTGTCTTTAGGTTGCGTCACCTCAGGACAGCAAGGAAGCTGTACCATGAAAACGTGGCAACTTGTCGTCACTGCTTTGATGTTGCTGGCAACCGCCGGATGCCGAAGCGATCCGGCCGTGGCCATTCTTGAACGGGAACTTCGCCTGAAAGAGGACGAAATCTACCGTTTGCAGGCAACCGTCGAGGATCTTCGCGACAGCCAGCAATGTCGTGAGCGGACCATAGGCCGTTCTCGATCGGAGGATGACGATTCGGAACCGCCTGCTTCGCGTCGTCGCACCGGTCCCATGCCGAAGCCGCCCGCGGTCGAGTTGCCCTCGAAGCCGGGGACCGAGGTTCCCGACACGCTGAAAGGCCCGAGCGATGGATTGCCGCCGGGGCTTGAAGTGCCGGAACATCTGCGAGGACCGTCGAAGCCGCTGAGTCCCAAGGACTCTGCGCCTGGCGTTCCTCCGGCGAAACCGACGGCCGAACGCACTTCGTTGCCTCCTTTGAACGAGCCGGATGGGCCTGCCCTGGGACGCGATGCCGGCGTGGAACCGGCGCGGCCCCATCGCATGACAATGGCTTCGCGCACGGTGCCGTCTGAACCGTTCACGCCTGGAGGCGACAGCCGACGGGTAGCCGGCATTGTGTTGAACCGCACGTTAACCGGCGGCATCAGCGCCGAGGATCGGCCTGGCGATCAGGGACTTCTGGTGGTTGTCGAACCGCGCGATCGCGCCGGGCGCATGGTGGATGCACCCGCCGAGATGAGCGTCGTGGTGATTGATCCGGCTTTAGAAGGCAGCGCGGCCCGGGTGGCGCGGTGGGATTTCAATGCCGCGGAGGTCGCCTCGATGTTCCGTCGAACCAATGCGGGCGGAGCGATTCATCTGACGACCGCTTGGCCGGGCGAACCGCCGGCGCACAACAAGCTGCGGCTGTTTGTTCGCTATGTGACGGCCGATGGGCGGAAGCTCCAGACCGACGCTCCGATCGAAGTGGCGTTGCCGGGCGATAAGACAGCCCGGTGGAATACGTCGGAAGCCGCGCCGCGCGAAGAACGGCCGAGGCATCGTCCCGAGCCGGCCGAATCGCCGAGACCGGACGCGCGGCCGGTGGCAAGTGCTCCAGCACCTGCGCCGCGACCGGCCGCACGGCCTGACGATTCGCAATCACGCCGGCCCGTCTGGGCGCCGGAACGACAGTTCTGATATACTATGGATGCGGCCAATGCTTGCAGCCAAACGGCAGACACGGCCACGGCCGCGTTTGCCGACTATAGTAGGAGCGCTGCCATGACACGTATCTCTCACCGTCGACTTGCCATTCTTCTTGCGGTCGCTTGCTTTGCGCCGACGATCGTCCGCGCGGCGGAGAAAACGCGTCGGCCGGATACGTGGGCTGTTAAGATTGAACAGCCGGGCCTTCCGAATCTGCATAAGGTCAACAACGAACTGTATCGCGGGGCGCAGCCGACGGCCGAAGGCGTTCGTTCGTTGGAGAAGATGGGCGTTAAGACAATCATCTGCCTCCGCTCCGAGCATTCCGATCAAGACATTCTCCGCGGGTCGGGGCTCATTCTCGAACAAATTTCCACGAATGCGTGGGATGTCAACGAGGACGCCATTGTCCGCTTTCTGCGCGTGGCAACCGATAAGAGCCGTCAGCCGGTGTTCGTGCATTGCCAACACGGGGCCGACCGCACCGGCACGATGTGCGCGGCCTATCGCGTGATCGTCGACGGTTGGACGAAGAAGGAAGCCGTGAACGAGATGACCAAAGGCGGCTTCGGCTTCCATTCCATTTGGTTCAACCTGCCCCGGCTTGTCGAAAAGCTCGACGTCGAAAAAGTTCGCAAGAAGCTTGGGCTCGCGAACTGATTGCGGGCATGGCGAAACGCATTCCACCAGCCGAAGCTTCGGCAAATATCGCTCCCTCCACCGTTTCCGTGGGTGAGCAAATAAGGTGGCAGCTCACCATCTTATTTGAAGCGGCAGTGACCGTTATTCTTCTTTGGGCCAAATGTCGCCCGGATACTCGTAGTAGGTGGGCAAGCGGTGTTCGAGGTCGATCAAACAGCGATCGACGGCCGTGACCATCACGTCCAAATCGTCGGCCAGTTCGCGCAGCCATTCGTATTGGCAAATCAACTTAATGTGATCTTCTGGGATCATCGCCCGCTCCTAGAAAAAAAGGGAACGCCGACTTGGCTGCTCGTCGAACCTCCGCGAAGAGGCGAACAGAACAGCACAGGGGCCGGCGTTCCCTTTTGTGGAACGGGCTTTGCGCTGCTTCTGTTCATCAAGGACCTTGCGGTCCAGGTTCGCGGTTTTCGACGAAGCAGGTTTGACGCCAAACGACGTCAATTCAAATTGTCACAGTGAATTCTACA
>CAZNMP010000422.1:0-2938 GCA_964573875.1 uncultured Planctomycetaceae bacterium
AGACCTTGAACGATCGAAAGTTCGCTGACCTGATCGAAACGCGCCTTGTAATTCAGGATGAGGCGATGATTCATCACGGCGGGAGCCACGGCCCGCACGTCTTCAAAGCCGACGCTCGGTCTTCCGGCCAATAAGGCCATGGCCCGGGCTGCCTCGGCCATGGCGATGGCTGCGCGCGGGCTGGCGCCGTAGGTGACATAGGCCGACACGTCGGCGGTGGCCTCGGCGCTGCCCGGATGACTGGCCACGGTCAGACGCGAGATGTAGCGTGATACGGCCTTGGGCAGATACATCCGCTCCATCGTGCCAAACAAGCGTGAAAGCTCTTCGGCCGAAAGCGGCGTGTTCGGCACCGGCGGCTCGCCGCGTCTGCGCGTCGAAATGATGTTGTCCAACACATCGACCGAAACGTCGCTTACGGCCAACTTGAATAAGAAGCGGTCTAGCTGAGCTTCAGGCAAGGGGTAGGTGCCTTCCAACTCGATGGGGTTCTGGCTTGCCAACACGAAAAACGGATCGGGCAGCATGCGCGTGTTGCCCAACAGTGTCACCGAGTGTTCCTGCATGGCTTCGAGCAGAGCGGATTGCGTTTTGGGGCTAGCGCGGTTGATTTCATCAGCCAGAAGGATGTTGGTGAACACGGGCCCGCTCTGAAATGTCATCTCGCGACCGCCGCCGGCCGTTTCGCGGAGAATGTGCGTTCCGAGGATGTCGCTGGGCATCAGGTCGGGCGTAAATTGCACGCGGCGGAATTGCAGGTCGAGGATTTGTCCCAGGGCCTTGATCATCGCGGTTTTTCCGACGCCTGGCAGACCTTCCAACAGGATATGGCCCCGGCTGAGAATGCCTGCCAAAACCATGCGATGCAGTTGGTTTCGGCCCAACAGGACTTGATCCATCTGGCCCAAGACCCGGCCAGTCAGCGCTGCGGCCGACGCCAATTCTTCAGGCTGCAGCAGCGAAGGGTGTGATAAGGACTGCGTTGTCATTTCTTCTCTCGGTTGAAGTATCGCTCGACGGTTTTCTCGTGTTCAGGAAGAATGATTTGCGAGTGCGACTCGCCGCCGCCTGCCTGGGCCGATTCCAGGGCGCCGCCGGTCGATCCGCCGGACTGTTTCTTGGCGGTGGGATCGCCTGCACTGAGGCCGACCCATCGGCTTTTCTTGAACGAAGCTACGGCGGCCGGGGGCAGGACTTTTTCTTTGAAGGCGGCATTTTTCTTCTGCACTTCTTTTTGCCAGGTCATGGCGGCATCGGCTCGGCCTCGACTTACACCGCCCCGGCCGGGCAAACCGCCCGCAATGGCCGCAGCCAGTTCTTTGCCATCCTTGCATTCGCTAAGGATGGCAGCCAGGGTTGCCTCGTCGCACTCGCCGGCCTTATCACAAATACGCAGTTCGTCGCCCTCGATGAGCTTGGCGTCGACCAGCTTCATCAGTTTTGCCCGCTGACATGCTTTGCAGTCCTTCATGGCTTCCCGCAGTTGCTGAAGCTGGGCCTCTGTTAGATTGCCTTGGCGCAGGGCTTCTTGAAGTTCCTTCGACAGAGCCTCTGCAAGCTGTTCGTTTTCCGCGGCGGCTTCTTGGGCTATCTGAGCCAATTCCTTCATGGCGTCGTTGAGTTGCTTGGAATCCATCCGATCTTCCGACATATTCAGTGCCGTGGCCAATTCCTGAAGCCGGCTGGCCGTCTCGGTCTGCTTGATGGCCGATTCGGCGGCTTCTGAGGCTGCCTTGCTTAAAGATTGTTCCAAGTGATCGAGGGTTTCCATCGTTTTTGCCGGATCATGGCCCAGGGCTTCCTGCCGAATACGGTTGAGATCTTTTTCGAGCACCTTTGCCTTTTCCGGCGGCAGAACTTTTTCCTGCTTGAGCACCTGGATCTTGTCGGCCAGTTTTTGCATTTCCCCGCCGATTTCGAGCGCGGTTTCATTGCCTGTGGGAATAAAACGATCGGGCGCGAGCATTGCGGCAATAAGAAAGGCGATGCTGGAGAGCAGATATAACCACTGCCGCCCGGACTGCCACCGAATTGCCGGTATCCCCACGTTTGGAACGCGCTCGCTCCAAGGGCCGATGTCCGTATCGCCGGCAGCCATCAGCAGACCGCCGAGGCAACCGTGGCGATCCAACGTGGCGCGAATGGCAGTTGACGAGGGGAGTTTGCGGATGGCCAAGAATATGCCGACTGCGGCGACCACGGGCAAGCCAAGACAGCCCCACAACAATACGAATCGGTCAACGAGGAAGATGGCGCGCAACGCAACCACGGCTGCAGCCCAGATCATGATCCACGCGAAGAATAGCCGCAAGCACTCGCGTATCACCAAAACACCGCCTACGCGGAATCGCAGGCGTGAGATTTCATCGGAACGACTACCAAATAACACGAGCTTCCCCCATGTAAGGACTACTCCTGTGTGTTTTATCGAATTCTACCCCGATATGAGGGATGTTGCAAGCAGTTGGAATACGGGATCGAAAGGGCCGCTTCTTCTTCCACTGTTGGCGCAAACATAAGAAGAAGGAAGGGGTGTCCTAGTCCGACGACCTTTGACAACCAACGCGAAGGAAAGTCGAACCCCAAGCCAGAGTAATGGCTGAAACGAGAAGAAGTGAAATTTGCGACGACTTGGCTGAACTGCCGACCGAAAATTGCGGCGGATCTTTGAAAAGTTGAAGATGCGTTGAAGCTCTCGTCGCGATGAGCTCGCACAGGAAGCGCAAGCCCAGTTGAACGTGGGAGTGCGTTGCTCACCCCGCACGTTTCAATGCAATGATGGGCAGATGTTTGCGATTGCCTTGGCAGTTGACTTCAAGCGTCAGTTTCGCACCGGGACTGCCGCGAACGAGCGCCTACGGCTTGGCACACATCGAACTACGTGGCCACCGTGAACGCGGCTCGAATCGTGGACGACGATTGGCCGGGAACTTCGCGA
>CAZNMP010000423.1:0-2924 GCA_964573875.1 uncultured Planctomycetaceae bacterium
TTGGAACATCGAGGGGAAGCGCTCGGCCCAAGCCTGATTGCCGGCTGGGCAATACTGCCTCGCGTTGCCTTCGATGGCCGCCACGGTTGGTATTCTCGCCGAAAGACTCGCCGAATGCAAGAAGGAGGCGCCGGGACAGGTCAAATCCTGAACGCAGAGGAACAGGCCGAACTTTTGGGCGGCGGCCCCCATCCGCAAGGCCTCGCCGTGTCCTTTGCACGCCTTGAGCGCCACGCCCGAGTAGCCCAATTCCCGGCTCAGCAGCAGGCTCTCGAAATCGACCAGCGATTCGTCGATCACCACAGGCTTAATGCGCGAGGCAGCGTGCATCACATTCTCTCGATGCGACGATAGATCACGGTGCGTCGGCTGTTCAATATATTGAAGCCGGTCGAACGCCGCGGGCGACTGTTCGCCGATTCGGGCAAGGAATTCCAAAACGTAGTCTACGTTCGGGCATTTCTCGTTGAAGTCGGCCGAGTAGTGCCAACAGTTGCATCCCCGGGCGGTTTGGGCTTCGGCTGCTACACGTTCGATCGCCACCACGCGGTTGACGTCCCAGGCCAAATCGTTGCCTGCCAATTTGATTTTCAGATGTGTCAGGCCGTCGGCCGTGATCCACTCGCCGAGCGTTTCGGGCATGCCGTCATTCAATCGGGTGGGAATTTCAGCGTCGGTCAACGGATCGAGCGCACCGATCAGATGGTAAAGCGGCATCGAGGGCTTAGGATTGCGCAACGTGTAACGGTCGAGATATTCGCCGGCGAATTGCGGGCCTAGATAGGCTGCCAGATCCCGGTTGGCAAACTCCGACCCTAGAAGATTGTAGGAGTTTTGCCCCAGGGCCTTGCCATAGGCGTCGTGCAGTGCCGCATCGAGGGGACTGGCCGCCACGAGTTGGGCCAACCGCGGCATCGGCTCGGCCAGAGCGGCCCGACGTACTACCGCATCGGCGGTTGAAGCATAATCGGCCGAAAGATCGTGCATGATTTCCAAGGGATGGCCCATGTCGTGGCAGCGGCCGGCATTTTGCGCGATTTGACAACCGGTTTCGACCATGGCATGAAGCGTTTGCTCGGAGGTGAGCTGAGAACTGGGCCACGACCAGGCGTTACCCACGGTCATCGAGCCGAATCCTTGGCCACGGCGGCCGTCGCGGGTTTCGACCGTCAGAGCGACATTCAACAGCGTGACATCGGTCACGACGCGCCCCCCGAATTTCATCGGCGTGCGGTAGCCGATGTGCTCCGTGTTGGTGTGAACGTCCACAATTCGAATATCACTCGGTTTCATGGCAACTCCCCTCGATCGGCCTGCTGTACCCCCATTCTGGACGCGGTCGTTTTACCTGTCAACGTTTGGGGATTCCGATAATGCGGAAACGCAATCTGTTTTCACGTCAATAGTTAGGAAGATGGAAAGAAGGGAGGAGATCAGCTTCGGCATTTTTTGATACCAAAATCGTTTGCAGCCGGACTATAGTGGATGAAGGGTGAGAAAGGCTAGAAAACCAGCAGGTTGTCCCGACCATGTCGCAAGTTCCGGAATCTGATCGCCGCGAGGATTCGCCGGAGACGCAAACCGATGCGTTTTTGCAGCTTTACGCGCGTTACGAGGCCGGGATTTTCGGATATTTGATGTCGTTGTTGGGCAACTACAACGATGCGCAGGATGTCTTGCAGGAAACGCTTTTAGCACTGTGGCGCAGCTTCGGTGATTTTCAGCCGGGGACCGACTTCAACGCTTGGGCTCGTCGCGTGGCGTATCATCGGGTTTTGACCTATCGAAAAAAACGGCGTCGGCAGGGCGTTCCCTGTAGCGAGACTTTTTTGGCTGCCATCGAACAAACCTGTGCGAGTCAGTCGGGCAGGATGGAACAATACGTTGAGCATCTGGATGAGTGCATGCAGCGGCTCAATGAAATCGACCGCCAGGTTTTGCAGGTTCGCTTTCAATCGGAAGGAACGATCAAAACCGCTGCCGCCATGCTCGGTCGGCCGACCAATACGGTCTACAAAGCCCTGACTCGCATCTACCGATCCTTGGCCGAGTGCATCGAACGGGCCGTCAAGCGGGAGGATCAGCCATGACTCGCTTCGACGACTCCGCGGCGTTTCCTGCGCCCGCTCCCATCGACGAGCTTTACGAATTGATCGTTTTAGCGGGCGAAGGCGAGCTTTCCGAACAGCAAGTCGCCCGGCTAGAAGAAATCGTCATCCATGACGAAGAAGCTGCCATGCAGTATGCCTTGGCAATGCACATCCAGGCAGGGCTCTGGCGACGACTTCGCGGCGATACGGAAGCAGTGGTTGGAACGGAGGATTCCGAGTTCCCTGGGCAAGATTTCAAAGGTGTGACTACCAACAACGAAAGAGAAACAAGTGAATCTTCCGATACTTCACTCGCCTCTCACCCCTTGCTCCCCATCTCTTCTTCCAATCCCCAATCCCTAATCCCTCATCCCTCACCTGCCATCATCCTCGACACTTCCGAGTCGCTCGCTCCACTCTGTCCTCCGCCATCGCCTTTATATGTTTCGCATCCGTTTTTGTTCTCCAATTTTGTTTCATTAGTGATTCTGGCCGTGGGTGCGTTGGGGGCGTGGTTCTATCAGATCGACATTCCGCATCCGATGGCTCGCAATGATGGATCGCGAACATACTCGACTAAAACGGCCGGCGCCGACCATCTGCAATTCGTCGGTCGCATAACAGGCATGGCCGATGTGCAATGGGCCGACATTCAGACGGCCACAGTGACCGGGGCGAATGTTCCCTTAGGACGCAAGTACGCCTTATCCTCGGGCCTCTTGGAAATCAGCTATGACTCTGGCGCGAAAGTTATTTTGCAGGGGCCTGCCAGGAATGAAGTCGATTCCGTCGCCGCCGGTTCTTTGCCGGTCGGCAAACTGACGGCTGGGTTAT
>CAZNMP010000424.1:0-2912 GCA_964573875.1 uncultured Planctomycetaceae bacterium
CTGGTGTAACCCACTTCGGCCAATGCCTGAAAAACCGGCGGAAAATCGATCTCGCCCTCGCCGAACATCAAGTGTTCATGAACACCGCGGCGCATGTCCTCGAGATGCACGTTTACGAGACGCGACGCCCAACGACGAATCACGTCGGCAATGGGCGTTTCGCCCTGGCAGTGCAAGTGCCCAATGTCAATCGTCAATTGCAGATCCGGCCGGTCTACTCTTGCAAGCAATTCCTCGAATCCTCGCATCGAGTCGATGAACATCCCCGGCTCGGGCTCGAACCCCACAAGAACCTTACGCCTTGCGGCATAGTCTAGTGTTTCAGCAAGCCCTTTCACCAATCGCTCTAAGGCCTCTTCACGCTCAATCGTTTCATGAATCGCACCTGACCAAATGGAAACGCAATCGCTGCCCAATTGGGCAGCGCAGTCAATAGCGTACTTGTAAAATTCGATGCGACGTCCGGGATCCTTGGAAAGCAAGGTCGGCTCGTGCTTCCTCCGCGGATCCAACAGAAAGCGAGCGCCCGTTTCAATCACCGAACGCATCTGCTTCTTTTCCAACAACCGCCGCAAACTCTCGATGCGCTGGTGGGTGTGCGGGCTATGCGGCGGCAATGCATTGTGGTCGATCGTAATCGCCGCGCCGCGATAGCCGAGGTCGGCCAACAATTCGATTGCCTCGAACAGATCGTGATGCGCCAGCCCGTTGGTGTTGTAGCCGAAAAAAAACGGGGCGGGGGATGGGGGGCGGGAGACGGGGAATTCAGAACTCCGAATACGGTTTTCGGGTACATCGGTTACATTTATTTTGCTCATCGTGCGACGTACTCCCCCCGCCCCTCGCTCGCAAACACCGGTCTCCCTCATGTCACTTCAATCCAGCGTCCCAAAAACATCGCCGGCACAAAGAGTGCGAGAATTGCGCATGCCCAAGGCAGCCCGCGAACGGCGTAACAGGCTACTGCATCGAGCATGATGATCGACAGCACGCACTGGGCCACGGCCATGCGCACCCGCGCCGAACGCGGATCGATCACCGCCCAAAAACATCGCCACACGATCAGCAAGCCCAGCACGCCGGTCAGCAGATTCCAGTTCTTCATATCGAATTGCACGCAAAAGATCGTGCGATCCGACCAGCGGGGAAAGCTTGCCAAAAGGCCGATGCCCAGCGCTATCACGATGGTCGAAAGCAACAATTGCACGCGGCTGCTCTCTTCGGCCTCACGTTTGGCGAACCAAGTGACGCCCACGACATACACACCGATGCCGCCGGCCACGAGCCAATGCTCCGTGGCAAACGGCCCATCAATAACGCTCATACCCAAGAGTACATTCAAAAACCGGCAGCCGCCCATCGCCAATGGTCCCACGAAAGTTCGCTTGAGCCAGGCGTCGTAAAGCAAAATGCAGGTGGCCAACAAGGCAACGACAATCCCCGGACGCAGGTGGCCAACGAAAAGGCATGCCATCGTGCCGAAAATCACTCCCAACACCAAAAGCTTCCATCCCAACTGTCGGGCGGCAGCCTCGGAAATGCGCCCAGACGGTAGCGGACGTTTGGGCCGTTCGCGACGATCCGTTTCTAAATCGAACACATCGTTCAAGACCACTCCCGCGATATACAACAAACTCGATGCGGCAATCAGCAGCGCCAACGTCCAGGAGTCTTGCCAAGCGTTCCACTGCCAAGTGGTTGCCTGAACAAACAGAAAACCCATGATGACGTCGGCCATCGCCGTGAATACGTTGGGCAACCGCATCAACTCAAGATAGCTGCGCAACGCCGAGACATCCCGGACGTGCAAATGATTCTCCACATCGTCCAGCTCTTCACATTCTGGATTGTCGTCCGTCATGATTTCCTTCCGTTCCTTGCGGTCTGGTCAGGTGATTGATTCGAGAAATTGTTTCGCCTCGCGGCCCGCCGAATCCGGATCATCTATGTAAGGATACAACTCAACCGTAAGCCAGCCCTGATAGCCGCTGGCGGAAATTTCGCGCATAACCGCCGGAAAATCAATCGCCCCGCGGCCAGGCACCAGATGCGCGTGCTTTCGCGTCGGTGCGATGTCTTCCAAATGATAATGCTTCGTGTGCGGAGCCATCCGGGCAATCCATCGTTCTGGATTTTCCCCCACGCAATAGGCGTGGCCGACGTCGAAATTCAGTCCTACCCAGGGCGAGTTGATCCGGCCGGTGAATTCCAAATACTGCTCGAACCGCTCGATCAAAAGCCCCGGCTCCGGCTCGATAAGCAATAACACTTCCAATTCCTCGGCCATCGCAACACACGGCATGATCTCGTCATAAAACACTTCCGAAGCCGCATGCCACGATTGCCCCGGCTCCAATGGCCCGCCCGGCTCGGTCTGAATCGACTTCGCGCCGAGTTCTTTCGCCAATCGCAATGCCCGAAGCGTATGCTCGCGACGAATCGCCCGATAATGACGATCCGGCTCGATCCACGACGGATGCCAATAAGGCTGACGCGGATCGGCCACCGCGTTCATCATAAAAGCGTTGACGTTCGCGATTTTCAAGCCATGCCGGTCCAAACATTCCTGGATCGCCCGCTTGCGCGGTTGCAACAATCCCGCAGGCCAGGCATGAGGCACGTCGGCCAATAGCTCTAATCCCGCAAAACTGAGCCCCGCAATTCGAGCAATCGTTTCCTCGATCGAATAATTCAGATACGCATTCGAACTATAAGCAAGTTGCATGGCAGAGAGATTCGAGGTCAGAGGTCATGGACTAGAAAGCCGCCGGCGGCTTCGCAAAACACCTTCCATCATTTCTTCTAACTTTTCGGAATTCGCAGACTTTCCAATTATACCACACGCTCAAACAATTACTTCTTCTTCGGCATCTGCATAATCACTTCAGCATGGGCGGAAACGTGTTTATCCG
>CAZNMP010000425.1:0-2877 GCA_964573875.1 uncultured Planctomycetaceae bacterium
CTGGCAGAGCCAGTGGCACTCACTGAATAAAACCCCAACAGCGTGAATCACTACACTAGTATAAATCATCTTCGGTCGGATGGGTATACCCCGCCGATGTCGTTGTCACGATTGACATCGAACCGGCTGGATCCACGCGGCGAGGCATCGGCCGACGGAACGGGCGGCAGCCGGATCGACTGGCAACCGGGCGCCCCCGCCGCCGAGTCGCCGAACGTCGGATCTTCCAGAGTATAATCGCCCGGCTCTATGCCGTGCAACGGCCGCGAGGCATCCGGCGTTTTTTTCCAGAAAATCCGCTCTGTTCCGGAGTGCGTTTCGCGCGAGGGGCCCCAATAGCTCTTCCAACCGTCGAAAGTCATCAAATCCGGCGGAATATCGGCATCGTTGCCGCGAATCAACCAGAATACATCGATATTTTGATAATAAACCCGGTCGCCGCTCCAGAGGAATCGCTGGCGGAAGCTGTCGATCCCGATCCCGCCCTCTTGCTGGATCAAAGGCACGCCGGCCGATCCGACCAGAATGCAATTGTTGCAGACAAACTGAACGGTCAATTGGTACGGGCTCGAAACCGTATTGGTCAGCCGGCAAAGACCGCCTAGAACTACTGCCGTTACATGACGAAGCTCGATACGCAACATCTCGTCGAGCCTCGACGACGTTTGGCTGCCGCTGGTCGTCAGAAAACGCTGGCTTGTGGCCAGCAGCCCGTTATTCCATTGCACGTGGACAGGCTGAAGGTCTTCGACGCGAAGGAAATCAGCCTCGCCGCGCGCAACGCAGTCTGTCAAATCAAGGGTGGCCAACGGGGTGGCCGCTGGGATGCCGTCGATGGTTGCGTTGCTGTCGGACGATGAACGACCGCGGAAAAATGCGACGTCTTGATGGTAGGCCGCGCCTTGCGAAGTGGCGTTATCGACCGTGAGAACGCATCGTTCGAGCCGAACCATGACGCCGCCCCAGGTTTCGAATAACGACCAGCTATCGGCCGGCACATCGCGCGGAACATGCAGCTCGACCGCAATATCGCTTATGGTCAGTTGCCCCGTCGTGAGGCCGAACATGGCGCGCGGATATTTAATCGGATCAGCGCCGGTCGGGCGAAACACGATACGCGGCCGATATCCTTTAGCGGCACGAATCGCAATCTGCTGATTCGAGATTTTAAGAGGCTGCTCTTCCCGCGGACCGTCGAAACGCAATTCGATCACGTCGCCGCTCTTGGCAGCGGCGAAAGCGGCATTGAGCGTCGAAAATTGATCTTCACCTTGAGGATTCGCCGTGACGACCAGCAACCCCGCTTGTTTCGCAGCGGTTTTGGCCGTGGCCGCGGAATTGCCGGGCTGTTTTGGCAAACGAGCGGCGGCAGCCGAGGCGACCGCATTATTCTGGGCGGCATCTGCGCCGCCGGCTTGCGATGTTTTTTCGCCTGTCACGGAAAGCTCGCCGTGGCTGGGCGTAAAACCAAGCCCGGAGGGCGTCGTCGGTTCATCTCCCGGCGTGCGAGGAGAAGCGGTTGGCTTGGTAACATTGGCCGGAGTCGTTTCTTTGCGTGCGGTCGTATCTGCCGCTTTTTTCTCGGGTGTTTTTGTCGTCTTTTGTGAACGGCGCCCGCCGGCGGCCGATGCGTCTTCATGCGAATCGGCCGGCAAGGATCGCGCCGGCTTGCCCGGCACGGCAGCCGGCTGACTTGGCCGCGAATCTTCAGCATCTATCGACGGCGGAGGCAACGACTCATCGCGATGGGCCGAAGTTGACCAATACCGATCCAACAACACCACAATACAAATCAGCGCCGCCACGGGCGCGATCCAGGGCAAATGTCGCTGGATCAACGACATCGAGGATTCTTGGGGCACAAGCCAGATACGGCTCGTAGGGCTCATCGGCCGCAGACCGATCTGCTCGGCCAGCAACAGCAAATCGCCCACCAAATCAGACGGGCCGGCGTAGCGATGCCGTGGATCCTTGGCCATCATCTTCCGCAAAATCCGGCTCAGCTCCTCGGGCAGTTCCGGGCGGAATTGCTGGATGTCGGGCGGTTGGTCGCCTTGGTGCTGAAGCAGTTTTTGCAGCACCGTGCCCTCGGGAAACGGCGGCTGGCCCGACAACATGAAAAAGAACGTGCAACCCAGCGAATAAATATCGCTGCGGATATCGGCATTGCGCGGATCTCGCGCTTGCTCGGGCGAAATATAGTCGAATGTGCCGAGCGTCACGCCGCTGGCGGTTAAATCGGCGACGGCAGGATCGGGATGACGCAAGCGGGCCAAGCCCATGTCGATCAGCTTGACTCGCCCTTCCGGCGTAATCAAAACGTTCGACGGTTTGATGTCGCGATGCACCACCGCTCTGGCATCCGCATGGGCCAACGCTTCGGCCACTTGCAGGGTGTAGCTGACCGCCTCGGCTAGGGGCAAAGGCCCCTTCCGCTCGACAAGCAACCGAATGTTCACGCCTTCGATGAACTCGAAAACGATAAAGTGCAGTCCGCGATCTTCGCCGACATAAAAAACCCGGGCGATGTTGTCGTGGTCAAGTCGGGCCGAGGATTGGGCCTCGTTTTGAAATCGCTGCAAGGCATCCGCGTCGGTCGCTTGTTCGGGCGCGAGAATTTTCAGGGCGACGGTGCGACCGAGCTGGGTATCGATCGCGCGGAAGACGCGGCCCATGCCCCCCCCGCCGACATATTCGACCAACTCGAAATGCCCCATCCGGTCGCCCGGCATCACGCGGCCTTCTAGTATCCGAAACACGGAATCCGACACGTTCGGCGGGGTTGTCGGCGGCCGATTGGTGATGATCGTAGGCTCATCGTGTAGAGGCCGAGCTGATTTATGCGAAGATGACGACGAACCTTCGGCGCGAACCTTA
>CAZNMP010000426.1:0-2876 GCA_964573875.1 uncultured Planctomycetaceae bacterium
GATTATACAATTCCTAAGGGCTACATCAATGGGGGGGTGTGTAATGCTGGTAGGATTTCAGGTATTCGGTGCTAGGCATGACCCCTTACCGTAGGCTACACTTGATGGATCTTGCGGCGTCTTTACCTTTTCTCGTCGAGGGAGGAAAACGGGTCACTATGAAATCATTCATTACTTGCATTGGGGTATCGGGTTTTGTTTTCGCGCTGTGTCTAGCGGGAGCGGTTTCGCGATCCGCGGCAGAGCCGATTTCGGGTGGAGATGTCGCCGGTTCATCGCCTGCGGCGAATCAATCGCAGGAAGTAACCGACGCAGTGGCAAAATTCAAGCAGCGTGATTTCGACGGTGCGTTGAAGCTGCTGAAGGAAGCCGTGAAGAAAAATGCCGATCTGCCGCCGGCTCAGGTTATCATGGCCCAACTGTTTTCGCAGGCCAATATCCCTCAAGGCGTGCGCAATGCTTTGGAACAAGCCACGAACGAATCGCCCGACGATCCCGAGGCCTATGCCATCATGGGCGACATTGCATTGCGCGAACGACGCGTAACCGAAGCCGATCTGTTATATCAGAAAGCGGGCAGTTTAGTTGACAAGCTCGCGAAGAGCGCGAAGCGCAAAGAGATGCTCCAGCCGCGCATTCTTGGCGGCGAGGCGGCGGTTTCAGAGGCCCGGCAAGATTGGCCCGGAGCACAAAAGAAACTGGAAGCGTGGCTGAAACTCGATCCGAAGAGTTCGGTGGCCATGCAGCGACTTGCCCGATGCTTGTTCCAACAGAAAAACGCTCAAGGAGCTTTGGAGAAGTTGAAGGAAGCCGCCAAGGCCGATCCGGACGTGTTGACGCCCGAGGCGATTTTGGCGCAATTCTACGAACAGGCCGGCGATCGAGAGAACGCGAAAAAATGGATGGCCAAGGCCTTGGCCGCCGCTCCGAAAGACCTGAAAACGCATTTAGTGGCCGGACAATGGGCCTTGGAAACAGGACAACTCGACGAAGCGCAGACCCAAGCGACCGCGGCGATGCAGATCGATCCCAAATCGCTCGATGCGAAGGTGCTGCGCGGCGTGATCGCGTTGTTCCAGAAAGACTATCCGGCGGCCGAACGCTATTTTGAAGCCGCCCATTTGCAGTCGCCTCGTAACTTTGCTGCCAGCAACAACCTGGCGTTGGCCTTGATCGAGCAGAAAGATGAAGCGAAAAAACGTCGTGCGTTGGAGTATGCCGAGAACAACGTGCAGCAGTTCCCGAAGGTTGCCGAGGCTGCTTCGACCTATGGCTGGGTTCTCTACAAGATGGGGCGTTTAGACGACGCGGAAAAGGCGCTTCAGGCAGCGGTCAACAGCGGAGCGATGAATGCCGACACGGCCTACTACATCGCCCGGCTCTCGGTGGATCGCGGACGTGAGGCGCAAGCCAAACAATGGCTGGAAAGCGCTCTGAAGAGCACCGGTCCCTTTGCCATGCGGCAAGAGGCCCAGGCGCTGATGGAGCAGCTTAAAAAATAAAGATCATGGCAAGCGGTCCATCGTTGCCATGATCTTAATCCTGAAACGGAACATCAAGTGTCCCGCCCCTCCCGGCAGGTCTATCATTGATTTCATCGGCAGATCGAGTCGATGTCTAAAGCTGTTTTTGTCGGATAAAACGCAAAAACCGAAATTTCCAAGCATAACGGCCTGGCAGTTTGCATCCGCCCGGCCGTGATGCGCACTCTTGGTCGGAAGTAGGAACTTCGCCACCTGCGCCGATCCTTCGTCTGATTCCGGAGCAGACCAACCGAGGGTCGCAATCCATGAGTGAAAAGTGGGCGGATTCTCTTTTTTCGCATGGTTCCATTGCCCGCATAAACCACGCTGTCGGAATAGATTGCCAACACTCAAGAATCAGGGTTGGGAGTCTCTACTTTTACCATCAATACAACCGACACTAACCATAGGACTAATCCGCACGACATTGCGGTCGGAATCGCTACAGCAATTATAAACGTCACTCACCCATCCCCCGTATGAAGGGCGGCTTGCCGGGAAGTCGCAGCAACAGTATGATGGATAAAGAAAATATAACGGCGATCCGCCACGCGAAATGGCATTCGTGGCCCGCCGATGCGCCCTGTTCCCGAAGTTTTGTTGAAGAGGCCAAGGAAGCCTTCGCTACAACTCCCCGACGGCAGACGAAGATGGAGCCGCAAGGACGCTGTCACCCTGCCGCAAGTGCAAAGAAATTGCCTATGTACGTACTCGAAACCCGCGGCCTGCGAAAGAACTACGGTGCCGAGGGCGAAGTGTGCGTTCATGCGTTGCGTGGAGTCGATCTCCAGGTTCGCAAGGGCGAATTACTCGCCATTATGGGGCCTTCGGGTTCGGGAAAAAGCACGTTGTTGCACATCCTCGGCGGCGTTGAAACGCCCAGCAGCGGTCAGGTGCTTTTGGAAGGCATCGATCTGGCCACGATGAACGACGATCAACGCACCATCATGCGTCGCGAACGCATGGGTTTTATTTTCCAATCGTTCAATCTTTTGCCGGCCTTTACAGCCGAAGAAAACGTCGCCTTGCCCTTGGAATTGGGCGGAACTTCTTCGTCGGAAGCGAAGAAACGCGCCATCGAGGCATTGAAACTCGTAAGCATCTCGCATCGCCGCGATCATATTCCCAGTGCGATGTCGGGCGGCGAGCAGCAGCGCGTGGCCATTGCCCGCGCCCTGGTGATGCGGCCGGCCTTGTTGCTGGCCGACGAGCCGACCGGCAACTTGGATAGTGCCAACGGCCGGCAGGTAACCGCGCTGCTTCGGCGGTTGGCCACGCAGGAAGATCAAACCATCGTGATGGTGACGCATGATTCAAGCGTAGCGGCCCAGGCCGACCGACTCGTGCGATTGC
>CAZNMP010000427.1:0-2860 GCA_964573875.1 uncultured Planctomycetaceae bacterium
TTTGATATCTTATCAAGGAGATTCATAGCGATGAGAACGTGCAAGTTTCTTTTAGCCTTATCGATGGTCGCCCTCGTGCTGGGCGTCGCGCTCTCGGCCCAAGCCGAAATCGTATTTACTCCGAATAGTGTTTCGGGGGCAAAGGATTCGACCTCTGTTATGGGAGCTTACAAAGCCAGTGCCACGGATTTAATCAACAGCGGTCAAGCAACATTAGCTTCCGGAGAACGGAGCCACGGAGACCTATTTGATAGCAGCACAGCTTCTCTTCAATCGAATGACGGTGCCATCGTCACAATTGATACTATTGGCGCAGGGGCGTATCATCCACTTACTATGTTTGGCGCAGAGGTTCGACTCCCTGTAACATATACCTTCATGCTCAATACAACCACCAACACGCAAGGATACGATATTACCCAGATTGATTCCTTTGCCGGTTGGAACGAAAACAACTACACGCTTGCCAATCAAGTATTCAGCGTCGAAGTAAGCAAAGTCGGCAGCTCGACTTGGCTAAGCGTAGGCACCTACACCTACAAGCCCTTTACAAGCTTGACCGACACGGGTGCTTCAGAATCGCTTGCACGCTTGACCAACCAAGGTGGAGGGGTGTTGAACAATGGCAGCCTCGCTCTTACTGGCATTGATGGAATCCGATTCACCTACACGGATAATGGCTCCGCAGGCGCGAGTGTTGTTGACGGCATGGTCCTTCAGGAAATCGACGTCGTCGGCAGTGCTACGGTGCCGGAACCCTCGACTACGATCTTGTCGCTTGCTGGTGCTGCCGCCATGATGGCCTATGCTTGGCGCAAGCGGAAGTAAAAGGATAAGTATGATATCGATCTCCCCTCTCTCGCAACACGAGAGAGGGGGGCTGTTTTCTTCGCATACACAGGACGTTGCTCACTATGACTAGAATTCTTGCTTGTTCACTGTTTTGTATCACAATCCTCGCAGCCCAGGCCGCCCAGGCTAAGGATTTCGGCAAAATCATGCCGATGGGCGATTCCATCACTCTCGGCGTCGGCGATGACGGCGGCTACCGCGACCCGCTCTATACGTTGTTGACCAATGCCGGACATACCTTCACCTTCGTAGGTTCCGACACCGGCAACGCGACCTCGACACTCAGCAATGCAAATCAAACGCACCATGAAGGCCATAGCGGATATATCATCAACGGCGCCGGCAGCGGCGCGACGCGGCCGGGATTAGACGAAAATCTCAATACCTGGATTGGTCCCAGCGGCGTTTCGCCCGACATTATTTTGCTGATGATCGGCACGAATGATATGGGAACGGGTTATGACGTTGATAACGCCCCCGCGCGTTTGAGAAACCTAATTACCAATATCTACAGCAAACAGCCCGACGTATCGCTCTACGTTGCCTCGCTCACGCCCTATCCGGCGGTGGAAGAGGCCGTGCATACGTTCAACGCCGCTCTGCCGGGCATTGTCTCCGAATTTCAGAAGAATAACAAAGACATTCATTTCGTGAACATGCACGACGCCCTGACTGCCGGCGATCTGCCGGATTCGTTGCATCCGGGCGCCGTCGGATACGATAAAATGGCGCAAACTTGGTATAACGCATTAGTTGTGCCGGAACCGAGTTGCGTTGTCATGTTGTTGACCAGTTTGCTGGCCATTTCAGGCTATCTATGGCGAAAACGCTGAAAACTTTTTGTTGAACGCATCGACGCGAATGCAATAGAATGCTTCGCGCCTTTGCGCCTTGGCGTGAGGAAACCGTAATTTTCACGCCAAGACGCCAAGGCGCTTTGTGCTTGCTCATCCTCTTTTCAAGTCGGGTAAAATCATGCGTCCCCAATGTCGCAGGGCATTTACGCTCGTTGAACTTTTGGTGGTCATCACGATCATCGGCATCTTGATCTCGCTATTGTTGCCGGCAGTGCAATCGGCGCGAGAGGCAGCGCGCCGCTTGCAATGCAGCAATAACCTCAAGCAACTTGGCTTGGCGATGCACAATTATCATTCGGCCCATAACGTGCTGCCGTTCGCCGCTTCGACCTGGGGCCGCGGCGGCTTGGTCAAGATGACGCTGCCTTTCATCGAGCAAACCGCCCTGGCTGCCGGTTGGGATGAAACGCAAATCTACCAAGTCGAACCGAATCTGACGATCTGCCGCATCCCGATTGCCGCGCATATTTGTCCAAGCGACACGCCCTCGAAATCCTCTTGGGGAGGCGGCGCCATGCGAATGGCCAACTTCAATTATGCCGTCAATCTGGGCAACACCTCGGTCTATCGCGTTTCGCCTCTAAACGGGTTTACCTTCCATGGCGCGCCCTTCTATTACGAGGAAGACGGCAACACGAAAATCACGTCGGTCAATTTCAGCGCGATCCGCGACGGCACCAGCAATACGCTCATGTTGGCCGAAGTGCGCCAAGGCGGAACGCTCGGCACCGAAGGCTCGCAAACCGATCTTCGCGGCCTGATTTGGTACGGACACCACGCCGGCATCACGACGCTCGAAGTGCCGAATACGTCGGTGCCCGACTATCTGCTCACGAGCGAGTGGTGCCCCGATCCGACAGGCGCCGCCTCGCTCGGTATGCCCTGCGCCGGCGCGTCAGGCCAAAACTCCGGCTCAACGCCTTTGAATCTTTCTGCCCGCAGTTGTCATTCCGGCGGTGTCAACGTCGCCTTGTGCGACGGCTCCGTCCGGTTCGTCAGCAATTCGGTCAATCAAACAACCTGGCAGAATTTGGGCAGCTCGCAGGATGGGTTGGTGGTTGGAGAGTTTTAAAAGTGGTAGGCTGCCGGCTTACTTTGGAAGGCAACGGTCTGTGTAAGAGGAAAAAAGGGAAAGGGGAAAAACGGGAATA
>CAZNMP010000428.1:0-2854 GCA_964573875.1 uncultured Planctomycetaceae bacterium
CCCGCTCGATGCGCAGATGCCGAGGTCGCTCATTTGGTAGAGGAGCGATTCGCCCTCGACGCAGTGACAAGAGATATTCAGCGTGTTGGGCAATCGCGGCGCGCCGCGGCCGTTGATCTCAACATAGGGAATACGTTCTTCGAGTGTCCGTTCCAAGCGGTCGCGCAGGCCGCGCACCCGGATGTTTTCATCGTCGAGCCCCAACGCAGCCAATTCGAGCGCCTTGGCCAGTCCGACGATGTACGGCACGTTTTCGGTGCCGGCACGGCGACCTTCTTCTTGATGGCCGCCGATCAGATACGGTCGGCAGCGAGTTCCGCGTTTGATGTATAAACCGCCGACGCCCTTGGGAGCGTGAACCTTGTGGCCGGAGAACGACAACAGATCGACATTTTGGAATTCACCGCGCAGATCGATCGGGATCTTGCCGACCGACTGCGTTGCATCGGTGTGGAAAATGATGGCGGGATCGGTTTCCTTGGCCAGTCGCGCAAGCTGTTCGATGGGAAAGATCACGCCGGTTTCGTTGTTGGCGTGCATGATCGAGACCAGCAGCGTATCGGGCCGCAGGGCGCGGATGAATTCGCCGATATCGAGATTGCCTTGGCGATCGACGTTGAGAAACGTCACGTCGAGCCCTTCACGCGTAAGTTCCTTACAAACTTCCAAAACGGCCGGATGCTCGACGGCCGTGGTGATGACGTGGCGGCGGCCGGGATTCGCCCGAACCGCACCGAAAATCGCCGCGTTGTTGCTCTCCGACGCGCAACTGGTAAATTCGATCGCGCTGGAGTCGGCAAGCCCGAAGAATCGAGCGACCTGGGCGCGGGCCGCCTGAATCGCATGGGCCGTGCGTCGGGCAGGCTCGTACATCGAGCTGGGGTTGAAATATTCGGTCGTCAAAAAGGGCTTCATCGCCTCGACGACTTCGGGGGCCACCGGCGTGGTGGCGTTGTTATCGGCGTAAATGATGTTCATGAAAATCTCCGTTGATCACGGGTGCGACGTAATGGCAAGGACCGTAATTTGCTGCTTGCCGGGACCGTAGCACCAAAATACCCGGTAGGCGCCGGGCGTTTGATTCTGCGCGTATGCCTCGAACACTTTTTCCTTCGCGGCATAGGGATGAGGTAACGTATGATACTCGTGCGTTTGCAGGCCTGGATGCTTGGGATTCGACAGCAATAGCGATAATGTCTTGTGGACTTGCTTGAAAAGCCCTTCCTCTTTCGACGATTTTGCCTTTTCCTTCTTCCGCCGAGCGGCAAGACTGGCTTCGGCACGGGCCTTCAACTCGTCGTATGCGGCTTTTGCCTCGGGAGTCCAAACGAGGGTAAACATTCTTGATGTCTAGGTTGCCAATGATCCGTTGTGTATGCGTTTTTGCCTATTTTCCGGCCTTCCGTTGGTCGGCCTCGGCTCATTAGCTACCTAGAGATCAATAGTCATCCAGTTGTGCAGCCAATCGGGCGTCGGCCTCTAAGTTCGGGGGCGACTTGGCTTTTTTGCCAGCCTTGGCTTGGTCCAATCCTCGAAGCAAGGAAGCCTTCGCCTTGGGGTTTTTGTGGAGCCAGACTTCGCGCTGGGGAATAACCTCGGCCAGGGTGATTCGCACTTCGGTAGCGTCGATGTCCTCGATGATGACCGTCCGGTTGGCGAATCGGCTGCCCAGCGTGATGCGTCCTTTGTCGTCGGCGGTTTTGGTGGTCATACGGCTCTGCTCCCTTTTTGGATACTTCTATTTTAGCCCATAAAGGGACAGTGGGCAAGTGGGCAATTCCCCCTTTCCCACCCCTTTCCTCGGCGAATCGCCACAAAGGAGCAACTATACGTCGATGACCTTGATCCGCTCATCGACCATTTCTTTCAGGGTTCGTTCGACCAACATCCGCAGGGTTTGGCTGGCATGTTCGCAGCCGCTACAGGCGCCGGTCAGGCGGCAGTAGACCAGCGTGCCTTTGATGTCCACGATTTCGACATCGCCGCCGTCGTTTTTCAACATGGGCCGAACGTATTCGTCCATGGTTTTTTCGATTTTTTTGTCGAATTGGTAGGTGGACAGTGTCGCTCCGTCAACTTTAGGCGGCTCGACAGGCACCGCGCCAAGGATGGGAAGCTTCGCGGCAACTTTTGTTTGCGGCTTACCGGCGCCCCAGGTTTCATCGAGCAGGTCTTGCAGTCCGCCGGGCACATGGTGACACGACATGCAGGCCCCGCCCGCCTTGATGGCGTTGGTGATCTCGGCGATCGTGTGCAAATTTAATTCCTTGATCTTGCGGCGAATGTACGGTTCGCTCAGGGAGAAGCATTTGCAAACGATCCGGCCTTCGGTCCGCTCGTCGCCGTGCATATCGACGCCAAGGCTTTGCAGATCGACGCCGCGGCGTTGGGCCCAATTGAAGACAGCGGCTTCGAGTGCTTCGGCGCCCATGACCGAACAGTGGATTTTTTGCTTCGGGAGGCCCTCGAGGTATTTGACGATGTCTTGGTTCGTGATCTTCAACGATTCGATGGGCGTATAGCCGCCTTGCTCGATCATCGCACAAAGGGCCTCGGAAGCGGCAATGGCCGAGGTGCAGCCAAAGGTCAGATAGCGGGCCTCGGTGATGACGTCCTTCGTCGGATCGGTGGGATGGCGTTTTACCCGAAAGGTGAAACGGATGGCGTCGCCGCAGGCCAGCGAGCCGTGTTCGCCCAAGCCGTCGGGATCTTCGATTTCGCCCAAATGGGTGCCCGGCTTGCCGTGAACGGCATCCATGAAGAGTTGTTTTGTTTTTTCGCTATATTCCCAAGCCATCGCGAGCCTCTCCGCATCAACAGTCCGATGATAAACTTACTCTTATTAAGTTTACGT
>CAZNMP010000429.1:0-2840 GCA_964573875.1 uncultured Planctomycetaceae bacterium
TGGGTGCGGGCGGACGAGCCGGTTCAACGTAAACACACGGAGACGACTTTGTCGCCGTTTCCGGTCGAAGTTCGTTCGTCGGCCGTGGTCAGTCCCGATGGCCGGCGTTTGGCGTTCATTAAACGCGAAGGCGGCCGGCAGATTTTGGTCGTTGATGGACGCGAGCAGCCTGCATTCGATCGGATCGTTTCGTTTACTTTCAGCCCAAACAGCAAGTGGTTCGCCTACGCGGCAGCCGAGGGCAAGCAATGGCGTGTGGTCGTCAATGCCAAGCAGCAAGAGCTCTACGACAAGGTCGGCTCGCCGGTCTTCGCGCCGGACAGCATGCGTTTGGCCTATGTCGCGCAACTGGCCGACGGACGCCGTGCGGTGATCGTCAACAACAAACCGCAAAAGACGTGCGATCAAATCCTTGAGGGAGGCATCCAGTTCAGCGCGGACGGCAAGCACATGGCCTATGGCGCTCGATTCGGCGAAAAATGGAGCGTCGTCATCGATGATCAGCAAGGCGAGTCTTACGAGTTTCTCGGCACGACCAGCGGCATTCAATTCAGCGCAAAGGGCGATCGGACGGCCTATGCCGCGATGATCGGCAAAAAATGGTGCGCCGTGATCGACGGCAAGCCGCAAAAGACGTTCGAGAATATCGGAAACATCGCGTTTAACCCCGATGGAAAGCGGGCGGCTTATGCGGCGCTCGTGGGCGACAAGTGGCACATCGTCGTTGATGGCAAGGAAGGCAAGCCTTATGACGCCATTTCGATCGACAGCCTGCAGTTCAGCCCCGACGGCCGAGTGGCCTTCGTCGCGCAAAAGGCCGGCAAGTGGCTGGCCGTCGTCGATGAAAAAGAGGGGAAGCCTTACGATTTAGTGAGCACGTTGCACTTCAGCCCGAATGGCAAACGGCTGGCCTATTGCGTCGGCATCGGCGCGGCAACGATGGTTACGCTCGACGGCCGCGAGGGCCGCATTTTCGACCGCATCGGCGGCAATACGCTGGTGTTCAGCCCCGACAGCGGGCAGTTCGGCTACATCGCCAAGGCAGGCCGCGCCAGTTGCGCGGTGATCGACGGCAAGCGAAAGCCGCGTTACGACATGCTGGGCTATCTCACCTTCAGTCCCGACTCGAAGCACCACGTTTATGCAGCAACGCAGGGGCAAGAGGCGTTCACCGTGGTTGACGGTCGCGAGGCGGCCCATCGCTACGAGTCGATTTGGACCGTGCCCGAGGCCCGGCTGATTTTCGATTCGCGCAAGACGTTCCACTATATGGCCGTGAAAGAGAATCGGATGCTGTTGGTGGAGGAAGATGCGGAATAAAAAAGAAGGGCCATGCTCAGTGAGATTCTGAACATGGCCCTGCGACTATTTCATCTCGCTAGAAGTTCTAAACCTCGGGCAATTCGTATCCCTTCCGGCGCGGATAGGGGTAGTCGAGCCACTTGTTGGCTTCGTCGTTGCCGATGAATTTCCATTGCTGCGGATCCCACTTGAGCGACTTGCCGGCAAGTTCCTCGCCGTGAATATAGGCGATATTGCCCAAGTGGCAGACGGCAATCGTGCGCGCGCCGGTTTCGGCGGGGCAGTTGGGCGTCTTGCGGCTGCGGATGCAGTTGAGCCAGTCCTGGTGATGGCCGTCCCAGCCGCCGCCGGGTCCTTGGTAGACGTGGATTTCGTCTTTGCCGATCGGCTGCTTGATGATGTTGTCGGGCTTGCTGGTAAGTTGTCCGCGGTTGACGAACAATTCACCTTTCTCGCCGAAGAACGTGATGCCGAACGGCCCGCCGTGAGTGACTTCGACGCCGTTGGCGTAGATGAATTTGACGCCGTGGCCCGACTTGTAGTCCTTGGGCGGAACAATCTCGATGGGGCCGGATTTATCCATATCGAGAGCCCATTGGGCGATGTCGAAATGATGGGCGCCCCAGTCGGTCATGCCGCCGCCGCCGTATTCGCGAAATGCGCGCCAGGACGGGAAATGATCGTGGACGCCGCGAGGACTTAGCACGGAACTATATTCACGCATGGGCGCGGGGCCTAGCCAACGGTCCCAATCGAGCCCGGGTTCCATTGCTTCGCCGGGCAGATTGCAGGGAGTCGGAGGTCCGCCGACGCCGACGGTGATCTGTTTGATCTTGCCGAGCCGCCCATTGCGCACCAATTCGCAGGCGTAACGGAACTCTTGATCTTCGCGCTGTTGGCTTCCAACCTGGAAGACGATTTTCGACTTATTGACCGCATCCGTCACAAGCTTGGCTTCGGCAAGATTATTGGTCAGGGGCTTTTCGCAATAGATATCCTTGCCGGCCTTGACCGCATCGAGAATGATGGCGGCGTGCCAATGGTCGGGCGTGGCGCAGAAGACGGCGTTGATATCGCCCCGGCCCATGATGTCATGGTGATTTCCATAAGAGGCGCAATCGCTGTTGTGGTATGCCTCGTCAACCCGCTTCTTCGCGGCCGTGCGGCGCGTGGTATCGACATCGCAGACCGCCGCGACCTTGACGTCGGGCCGCCGCAAAAAGTCGGCCAAGTGCAGGCTGGTCATCATTTTGCCCATGCCGATGAGCCCGAGAACGATCTTCTCGTTGGCCGGCACGTTTTTATCGTCGCCAAGCACGTGTCTCGGAATGATCAGCGGCACGGACAAAGCAGCCGTCGTGCCCAGGAAACCGCGTCGTGAGAAACGCATGTTGCCGTTACGCATCGTGAAACCTCTCTAATCTATGGTGGGAACGGAAGGTGGGAAAACAATAGGAATATGAATTGTGTATTCGATAGCTGTAATAAAACGAACTACTCAGGCAGGCACTTGCGTTCCGAAGCCGGAGCTTCGGAAC
>CAZNMP010000430.1:0-2823 GCA_964573875.1 uncultured Planctomycetaceae bacterium
ATCGAGGCAACCGTCGCCCAGGTCAACCAATTGGCCGCCGCCGGAGCCGGGATTGTGCGTATTGCCGTCGATACCCCGCGCGATTGCGAAGCCTTGGCCGAAATTCGCCGCCGCACCACGGCCAACCTCTCCGTCGATCTCCAAGAAAACTACCGCCTGGCAGCCGACGTTGCCCCGTTCGTCGATAAGATTCGCTACAACCCCGGGCATCTCTATCACCACGAACGAAATCGGCCCTGGCAAGACAAAGTCCGCTTTTTGGTCGATATCGCCGGCCAACAGGATTGTGCCCTGCGCGTCGGGGTCAATTGCGGCTCCGTCGATCCCGCCAAAACAATCTCTCCTCAACCTCTTGCAGAAGGGGCAATGGCAGCAGACTCCCCTCAACCTTTGAAAGAGGGGCCGGGGGTGAGGGCAGCAAACATCTCCCCTCGCCCTTTGGGAGAGGGGCCGGGGGTGAGGGCCGTTGACGCTTCGCTCCGCCCCATGCTCGAAAGTGCCCTCGAACACTGCGACCTGCTCGACCAACTCGGCTTCACACGCTATTGCGTATCGCTCAAGGACTCCGATCCTGCCCGGGTGATTGAAGTCAATCAACACTTCGCGGCCCTTCGGCCCGAAATTCCGTTGCACTTGGGAGTTACCGAAGCCGGAATGCCGCCCGAGGGAATCGTAAAAACCCGCGCGGCCTTCGAGCAACTTCTTTCCCAAGGCATCGGCGACACGATTCGGGTATCGCTCACTGTTCCGGTAAATCGCAAGCACGAGGAGGTTGAGGCAGGCCTCCAGATTTTGGCCGACATCGCCGCCGGTCGCCTCCGCGGCATGAGCGAACTCTCCGCTGGGCGATTGAACATTATCAGTTGCCCAAGCTGTTCGCGCGTTGAAAACGAGGCATTCGTCGAACTCGCCCAGCAGGTTCGCGAAGTCACTCGCTACGCAAGCGATTATCCATTCACGATTGCCGTGATGGGCTGCCGGGTCAACGGGCCAGGCGAAACCGATCACGCCGACCTGGGTCTATGGTGCGGACCGAATTTCGTGAATCTTAAACGCGGCGGTGTCTCGCTGGGTGCATTTTCGTTCGACGAAGTGCTGATCCGCCTTCGAACGGAACTCGACGCCTTGATCGCCAGCCGCAAATTTCCTTGAAGATTCACGCCAAACCCGTCGATGTAAGGGGCGACATTCGGGATTGTTTCACATACGTGAACTCCGAGCGTCACCATCTCCTCACTTTCCATCTTTTTCCATACCACCATGCCAAGGATTGCAGCCAGCATTGCTAGCATCGCCAGGCGTCTTCTCCATGCAATGCATCTGCAACGCTCGGAGAATGACGAGGAAATCGCCAACTTCCTGGCGTTGCGTAATCTGTCGATATCCGGCTGGTACGATATGGAACGGAAAGAACTCGCGCCGGGGTTCCCTATCGCGTCCAGTGATTCCATCGTAGACATCGGATGCGGACTTGGAAACGCCAGCCTTTTTGCCGCGCGGCAAGGGGCCGAAGTCGTCAGCCTGGATATCGATCCCTCGGCCATCGCGAACATCGAGCAAAAGATGTGCGACGTTCAGCCGAAATCCTTCCAAGCAATCGTCAGCGACTCGAATCCTGTTCCCTTACCTGCGGCATGCGCTACCGTAGTGCTGGCGATGGAGGTTTTGGAGCACGTTGACGAACCGGCCGTCTTTTTGGCCGAGTTGCTGCGTATCGGCAAGCCCGGCGCTCGCTATTTGATCTCCGTGCCCGATCCGGCAAGCGAAGGGTCGCAACGCAAGATCGCGCCTTCTTCCTATTGGAAAAAACCCAACCATCTGCGCGTTTTCGGACGCGACGAATTCCGCGCCGCGGTGGAGTCTGCCGGCCTGATCGTGGAGCAGCAGTTTTTCTACGGCTTCTATTCCACAATGTGGTGGTCGTTACGCTGGGCCGTTGAGGAAGACGAAATCCCCTTTGGCCAAGCCGGACATTCTGAATTGCTGAGCAACTGGAACAAAACGTGGAAGACGCTGCTTACACAGCCTCAGGGAAAACGAATTTGGGAAGCATTCGAAGAGGCGATGCCCAAGAGCCAAGCGATCATCGCCCGCAAGCCCGGCAAATAATACGCCGGCCTGCATTTCTTACCGCATGATCTTTCACGAGCGCCCCCCTAGAAACACTGGACCGATCAGTTTTCAGTAGGGCGGGTCGAGCGAAGCGATGGCCCGCCATGAATTCCTCGAAAAATGGCGGGCCATCGCTTCGCTTGACCCGCCCTACGCTTTTCCCAAATTCAATAATTGATTGCCCCTGCCCTCAAAACTGCGGCAACTCGACGTAGCGGCCAATAAGCAAATCTGCTATCATCCCCCCCCGTGCGAACGATCTGCCCTCTACTTGCCGTGCTGATTCTTAGCGGCTGCGCCGGTCCATTGACCAATCGGCTGACGCTGCCCGACCGCAACACCTTGGTCCGCGACCAATTGGTGATTCATAGCGATTTTCATTTGGCCGCCCATCATCGGCTATTCGAAGAGCTGACCGCCGAGCGAACCGACCTCTGCAACCGCTTGGGCGTGCCCTGCTCCGACGAGCCGATCCATGTTTATCTCTTCGAGAGCCAGAAGCGATTCGAGGGTTTCATGCGGCTTCACCATCCCGAATTCCCGAATCGCCGGGCTTTTTTCGTCGAAACCGACGCCCAATTGTCGGTCTATGCCCAATGGGGTGATCGCATGGCCGAAGATCTGCGGCACGAGACCGCACACGGCTACCTCCATTCCATCGCACCGGACGTGCCTTTATGGTTGGACGAAGCAATCGCCGAGTTTTTCGAG
>CAZNMP010000431.1:0-2819 GCA_964573875.1 uncultured Planctomycetaceae bacterium
GTTTGACAATGTTTGGTTCTAGCTTGCCGTGCATCGCATGAGTCGGATGGCGTCAGACAATCATAGTACCGCACCAGAGTGCATCCGCATCCGCGGGGCGCGAATGCACAACCTGCGAAACCTCGATGTCGATATCCCACGCGACCGCTTCGTGGTTATTACCGGTCCCAGCGGGTCGGGCAAAAGCTCGTTGGCCTTCGACACCCTCTATGCCGAGGGGCAACGCCAATATATCGAAAGCCTCTCGACGTACGCACGCCAGTTCTTGCACCAGCTCGAACGGCCCGACGTGGACCTGATCGACGGACTTCAGCCTACCATCTCGATCGACCAGCGAGCGGGCAGCCATAATCCGCGCAGCACCGTGGCCACGGTCACCGAAATCTATGATTATCTCCGGTTGCTATACGCCCGGCTGGGCGAACCGCGCTGCTATCAGTGCGGCGAACCCATCCGCCAGCAATCGCCCGAACAAATCCTCGAAGCCTTGGTCGAACTCAGTGCAGGCACGCGCGTGATGATCTTGGCTCCGCTCGTGCGCGGTCGCAAGGGCGAACATCGCGACATACTCGAATCGATCCGCAAAGCCGGCTTTCTGCGCGCGCGGGTAGACGGCCAGTTGATCGATGTCAATGCGCCGCCCGCGCTGGTCGCGCAAAAAACCCACAACATCGAGGCCGTCATCGATCGCGTGGTCGTGCGCGAAGGCATCCGCGCACGCATCGCCGAATCGATCAATCTGGCCATCCAACACAGCGACGGGTTGGTGTTGGCTGCCCATGAAGAGCGAACCGACGGCGGCAGCGTTTGGCACGACCGGCTCTTCAGCACGCTTTACGCCTGCCCCAACTGCAAGATCAGCTACGAGGAGTTGGAACCGCGCACCTTCAGCTTCAACAGCCCCTATGGAGCGTGTCCGAAGTGCGAAGGGCTGGGGTCGCATGTGGCCTTCGATCCCGAGTTGGTGTTGCCCGACGTCGGCTTATCCATGGCCGGCGGGGCCGTTGCGCCGTGGAAGGGAGAAACGCCCGCCGCCCTCCGAAAACATCAAAATCATTTGCAGCCATTCCTCGAAAAAGCCGAAATGCGCTGGAATACGCCTCTCGAAAAGCTTCCGCCGAAACTTTTCGAGCAACTGCTGCATGGTGTTGGTAAACGATTCCCCGGCATCTTGGGAATGTTGGAAAAAGAGTACGCCACGACGGCCAGCGAAGCGAAACGGCAAAAGCTCGAAGCGTTTCGCGGCGAGGTGGCGTGCAAGGAATGCGGCGGCTCGCGCCTCCGGCCCGAGGCCCGGAGCGTTCGCGTGGCCGGCCGAGCGATTCACGAAGCCACGGCCTTTTCCGTGGCCGATGCACGCCGCTTCTTTGAAGAGCTTGCGGTCTCTCCCGCTTCTTCGGAAGAAGAAACCGATGGCGCGGTTTCCACAGAGAATGCGAAGGCTTATTTCACCGAAAACCAGCAGCCGATTGCCCATCCGATTCTTTCTGAAATCAATGCCCGGCTCGAATTTCTGGATCGCGTCGGTCTAGGCTACCTCACGTTGGACCGTCCTGCCGGCAGCCTAAGCGGTGGAGAATTGCAGCGCGTTCGCTTGGCCGCTGGCCTCGGTTCCGGCTTGGTCGGCGTGTGCTACGTGCTCGACGAACCTTCGATCGGGCTGCATCCCCGCGACAACCAGCGGCTGATCGACGCCCTGCGCGATTTGCAGCTACGTGGCAACACCGTCGTCGTGGTCGAACATGACGAAACGATCATGCGTTGCGCCGATTGGCTCATGGATCTCGGACCTGGCGCGGGCCGCCACGGCGGGCAACTCGTCGCCGAAGGTACGCCCGAACAGATCGCCGCCAATCCCCAATCGTTGACGGGTCGCTATCTCTCGGGCAATGAACGAATTCCCCTTCCGCCGTCGCGGCGGCGTTTTGCCAAATCGCGCGTCATCGCGCTCGAAGGCGTAACGACCAACAATCTGAAAAACGTCAGCCTGCAAGTTCCGCTTTCGTCCTTGGTTTGCGTAACTGGCGTGAGCGGATCGGGCAAGAGCTCGCTGGTCGATGAAACGCTCGCCAGGGCATTGGTCCGCCGCCTGGGCGGAGTTGCGCCGAAACCGGGCCCGCATCTCAGCCTGCGCGGCGTCAATCAGATCGACAAGGTCGTTCAAATCGATCAGTCGCCCATCGGCCGAACGCCCCGAAGCAATCCGGCCACGTTCTCCGGCGTGTTCGACGAAATCCGCAAGGTATTTGCCAACACGCGCGACGCCCGGCAACGCGGCTACAAGGCGGGCCGGTTCAGTTTCAACATCAAGGGCGGACGTTGCGAAGAATGCCAAGGGCAAGGTCTGCGGCGGATCGAAATGAATTTTCTGCCCGATCTGTATGTCGATTGCCCCGTTTGCGAAGGAAAACGATTCAACCGCCAGACGTTGGAGATCCGCTATCGCGACCGCTCGATCACCGACGTGCTCGATATGCGTGTCGAAGAGGCCGCCGAGTTCTTCGAGAATTTCCCCGTGATCCGGCGGCTGATCGACAGCCTCATGGAAGTCGGCCTGGGCTACATCACTCTGGGGCAATCCTCCACGACGCTTTCCGGCGGCGAGGCCCAACGCATCAAGCTGGCTACCGAACTAAGCCGCGTCGATACCGGCAAAACCGTCTATATTCTCGACGAGCCCACCACCGGCCTGCACTTCGACGATATCCGCAAGCTGCTGGTCGTCCTCGGGCGGTTGGTCGATTTGGGCAACACCGTCTTGGTGATCGAGCATAATCTCGACGTGATGAAATCGGCCGATTGGATCATCGACCTCGGAC
>CAZNMP010000432.1:0-2780 GCA_964573875.1 uncultured Planctomycetaceae bacterium
CCAGTTGCTGACATATTTCCGGCGTTATTCGCCCGACACCGTCGAATCGGGCCATGACCGAGGGTGTTTCCCATAGCAATACCACCGCCGAGTGAACATCTTTAACGACCGCATCGAGACGCCGACGCAACTGGTCGATCACGGTCGCGTCCAAATCGAAGGCCGCACCGCCGGGACGAATGAGTCCGCGGCCAAAACGATTGCCGCAGATCAGGGCCGTCATGTTCAATACGTCGCCGCGAATGCGTCCGCAATAGGACATGGTGGGCAGAAAACCGACATCGCCCGACAACGCCCCCAGATCACCGATGTGATTGGCTACTCGCTCCAATTCGAGCGTCAGACCGCGGATCGCTTGTCCCCGGGCGGGCACTCGCGAGACGCTCAAGGCCTCGATAGCGCGGGAGAATGCCGTGGCGTGGCTTGTCGTGGTGTCGCCGGCCAGCGTTTCCATGTAGTGGATGGATCGCAAGTTGGGCCCGCCCTGCATGGCTCGCTCAATGCCACGGTGCTGGTAGCCCAGCGAAATTTCGAGATGATGCACGGTTTCGCCGTGGCATTGAAACCGGAAATGCCCTGGCTCGATGATGCCGGCGTGGACCGGTCCGACAGCGACTTCGTGGACCTCTTCGCCCGCCATTGGAAAGAAATCAGTTTTGCCGCAGACATGCGGTTTGGGAAAACGCACCGGTTTCAGCCAAGGATGACCGAGAGGTTCGATGCCATGTTGTTCGAATATCTCCCGCTCAAACAGATGGGCCTGGGGACACTCGGGCGTCAGTGCGGGATATTGCCGGCCGACTTCGGACGCGACAACCGCCAAATAGCCTTCCTCCGCGTACGCCAATACGGCGAAAAGATGCGAGACCTCGCTCTTGATGCGGTAGGCGAATAATGCGGTAAGCCGCGCGCCGGCCCTGAACTCCTCGACAACAACCTGTCGAAAATCGTCGATTGGAAGCACGGGACATTCTGCCCGCGAAAAAGCGTGGCCGTTATGAACGATAAGCATGCGATTGCTGGTCATTAATGCGCCCCCAACACAGTAGCGGCCTTGTGGAGCAGAATCGTCAACGGCGGTGGTACGTAAACGCCGAGCAGGAAGACGCAAATCCCCAGCATTGTCCCTGGCGCGATCGACCAAAAAGATTCTCGCCATTTTCTCGAATTGGAACGGGTGGCCGAGATCGTTGCGGGCAACTCAGGCGGTTCACCGTAGGCCATGCGCAAAAAGATCGTCGCCATGCCGATGAACACGACGGCCAAGGCCAGCAGATAGGCAAAACCCGTAAACCAACGCCCGGCGTCAAAAATGCCCTTCAGGATGGTTAGCTCGCTGATAAAGGGACCGAACGGCGGCGATCCGACGATGGCCAGGAATCCCACGAGCCAAAGAATTCCCGTCGCGGGCAATGCTCGCAGCAATCCCTGAACCTGGACCGTCGATTTCGTGCGATAGAGAGCCAAAATGTTGCCGGCTGCGAGAAAGAGCATTGCTTTAGTCAAGGAGTGGTTGACCGTGTGGAGCAGCGCCCCGAAGGTCGCCGCGCCGCCGACGCCGATCCCGAGAGAAAGAATGCCCATGTGTTCGACGCTGGAATAGGCAAGCATTCGTTTGAAGTCGGTCTGGCCCAAGATGAATATGGCCGCGACGCCCATAGAGAGTAGTCCGAAGAGTACCAACAAATCGGAACTAAACGCATTTAAATCCGCTGCCGTCAACAGGGCGTGGGTGCGTAGAATGGTTAGAAAGGCACAATTGAGCAACGCCCCGGAAAGCAACGCGGAAACGACCGACGGGGCCTCGCTATGAGCATCGGGCAACCACGTGTGCATGGGCGCCAGGCCCATTTTCGTGCCGTAACCGACCAGAAACAGTAAAAATGCCGCCTTGAGCCATGTTTTGTCGAGCCCCGCGGCATGGTCCATCAGGTCGTCGAATGTCATGTGAACCGCCGGCTCTCCGACAGTTCGCGCGGCAACGGCCACGAAGAAGTTGCCCAGCAAAGCTAATGCAATTCCGACGGAACAGATCAACAGATATTTCCAAGTGGCTTCCAGCGAGCGGTGATGGCGATGAAAATAGATTAAAGGCGCACTGGCCAGCGTAGTCGCCTCGACTCCGACCCACATGAGGCCCAAATGTCGGCTGACGGCCACTAAAGTCATCGTGCCTAGAAATAACAGCAAGCATCCGGCGAATACGGCCTCGGGAAAATTGACGAACGGCAGCTCTTCTTCCTCGTCGGGACGCTTGCCCGGATGACTTTCGCCGGCCAGATATCCGACGGCGTAAACCGAGGCCGCTAAGAATAACGCGCTCGTGATGCTGAGAAACAGCAGCGATGCTTCGTCAATAGCCATCCAACCGTTGACGGCTGCGGGCGGAAGTTTGGCCCAACATGCCGCAACCATCACGGCATGTGCAACCGCCGCCGACAGCATCAGCGTGCGTCGCAGCCAGTTCGGCCGCAAAGCCATCGCTATCAGGCCGGCAATCGTCGGCACCAGCAATAAAGCCCAGATCATGCAACTAATCCCTTAACGCGGAAAGCCGGTCGGTATCGATGTGGTCGAACTCACGGCTGATATGATGAATCGCAATTCCCATCACGAACACGGCGACGAAAACGTCCAAAAGCACGCCCATTTCAACCAGCAGCGGTTCCTCGACGGCAAACGCCAAGCCGAATGCGTAAATCCCGTTTTCCATCGCCAGATAGCCAAGCGCCTGCATGACGGCCTTGCGACGGCCGACAATCAGAAGCAATCCGACCATC
>CAZNMP010000433.1:0-2780 GCA_964573875.1 uncultured Planctomycetaceae bacterium
TTCCAAACATCCCTGGAACACACAGGCAACAGCTATGTATTTCACTATCGTGGCAAGGACGGGCATTTAGTCTATCGTTACGCGCCGATGACCGGCACGTTGAGCGACTTGACCGCAGAATGGGAAGGCTCTGGCCCTGCTTTTCAGCCCTTGAAGGACGGCGGTATTCGCTTTGCCGCCGAACCAGGCAAGCCGCCGGTCATGCCTGAGAAGTTTGAACCCATCCGTTGCGTCCAAGAAGGCAACACCGTGCAGTCAGTCTGGAAGGCTACGGCCGGCCAACGATCCGCCGAAGTGCAGTATACGCTAGAGCTTCTGCAAAAGTCGATCTCCATTACCGTGCGATGTGCCGGCGGCTTGGTGGGCCAGTTCGACATCGGCAAAGCCGTGGGGCTCAGCAATCCACGATTGGTCACGCTGCCCTACCTCGCAGGCGATTACCAAAACCGGCCAGCCGTCGTCGTATCGGGCAAACCGGAGAAACCGCTGTTTGTTTCGGCAATACTCGATTATTACCTCTCCAACGCTTCCTCGCTTTGGTTCGCAAACTCCGTAGCCGAAGAGTGCGTTGTTTACAACGGTGGATCGCATTATTTTCCGAAAACCGACGGCCGCCGCAACAATTGTTACGAACGGCTCTTCTTAACGGTAACTCCGCGATTCGAAGAAACGCTGCCCAACGTGGCCAATCCCAAGTCGCCCTGGATGTCTGTTGCCGGCGAGCGGGTGTGGTTTGCCCACGGAGCCAGTGATCGCCAGCAGGATTACGATCTTTGGAAACAAGTCGCCCGGCACGGCATGAGCAAAGTGCTTATCACCGATCACGAAACCGGCTGGCGCGACGGCGGCGAAAGCTTCACCTTCCGTACCCGTGCCGCGCCGGGTAAAGGCGGCGACGAGGGGCAAGCAGATTACAGCCGCAAGATGCACGCACTCGGCCATCGTTACGGCATTTACAACAACTACACCGATTACTCACCGGTGAACGAACATTGGAGCGAAGATTGCGTGACGCGCCAATCCGACGGCCAATGGCAATCAGCATGGGCGCGGTGCTACAATCCGAAACCCGCCCGCGCGGTCGAGTTCGAAAGCCGCCTCGCGCCGATCATTCAAGAGAAGTTCCATCTCGACACGGCCTATTGTGATGTCCACACGGCCGTTACGCCCTGGCAATACGTCGATTTCGACGCCCGCGTGCCTCGTGCCGGAACGTTTGCCGGCACGTTCTACGCCTACGGCGAGATCATGCTGCACCAGAAGAAGACCTGGAACGGGCCGGTCTACAGCGAAGGCAACAACCACTGGTACTACTGCGGCCTGACCGATGGAAACTACGGACAAGATCAAGTGGCGCGGCTGTGTGTCAATCCGTGGCTCGTTGATTTCGACTTGCGGAAATTGCATCCCCTATGCTGCAACTTTGGCATGGGCAATCTTGAAATGTTCTACGGCGGCGGCCAAGGGCTCGGCAATACGCCCGAACAACGCACCATGCGGCTCGACCGCTTTCTTGCCGCCACATTGGCCTTCGGGCATACCGGTTTTTTGGTGCTCGACGGTGGAATGTCCAACGCCGTACGCAGCTATTTCAACGTCCAACAAGTCCACGCTGCTTATGCCCAGGAAACGGCCGTTGATATTCGTTACGCCAACGCCCAGGGCCAACTGCTCGATACCAGCGCGGCCGTGGCAACCGACGCCTTTCGACGCTCGCAAATCTCGACCCGTTATTCAAACGGCCTCGTTGTGACGGTCAATGGCCATCCCACCGAAACGTGGAAAACCACCGATGCCGTGCTGCCGCCCAACAGTTGGCACGTCCGCGATACTCGCGACGGCAAACTGGTTGCATGGAGCGCAATCATCGACGGCCATCGAGCCGATTATGTCGATTCCCCCGCCTACATTTACGCCGACGGTCGCGGCCGCTTCACACGGTTCGACCGTGCAGCCAGTGACGGCCAACTGGTCGCTCTGAAACGCGATAAAGGCGAGTTCGAGTTGATACCCGTCGGCGATTGCCATGAATTCGGCATTTCCCTCGGAGGCCAAACGGCAACGGCCGTGGCATTAGACATCGACAGCAAGCCCATCGGCCCCGCACAAACGCGCTACAGCCGCGGACTCGTTTTTGTCACGCCCGTTCCCAAAGCGTTCAGCTACCTTGTCCAACCGGCCGGCGCGCCGACGTTGGCATTACAATGCAAACGCAACTGCGTAGTGCCGGGCGAAGCCGCCACGATCAAAGGCCGTTCCGACCATGCCTTCCAAGTGCCGGCCGATGCGAAAGGCGGCGCCCGCATTTGGCAGTCCTTCGACGACGCCTGGATCGACTTCACGATCGTTCCGCTTGCAGATGCCGAGTTGACCGCCGCCGACAAGTTTCAACTGAAACTTACGCCGCATTGGCCCGAGACCGCCGAGACCGTGGTAAAACTTGGCAATGATGAGCAAAAAATTACTCTCACCCCCGATACGGCCACGTCTCTGGAATTTCCATTGCCGACATTGCAGAACGGCGAATCTCGCATGATTCCGTTGCAAGTCAACGCCGGCCCTTGGACACTCCAGAGAAAATGGAATCTTACGTTCAAGCCGACCACAGTTTCCGTGGCGACATTCCCCGAACGCTTCCAATCAGGGCAATGCCTGCGGAAGAATCCTGAAACACCGATCAACGGCAACAGCTACGCCACCGCAACTTGGGCCGATTATACTTGCGGCGGCGTCGCTAAAAAATCACTCGCGATGCACCCGCCCTACAATACCGGCGTCGG
>CAZNMP010000434.1:0-2764 GCA_964573875.1 uncultured Planctomycetaceae bacterium
GCTTTGAAGTCACCGGCCACGAGGGCCAAGTGCTCGAATTGGTCTGGAACGAGCGGCAAGCCGGCGATGGCGGCGTTCGGCCGCGCGCCCAGACGGGCAACAACGCCGTCCGCTACACTTTGCGCGAAGGTCGGCAAAGCTTCTTGGCCTTCATGCCGCAGTTCGCCCGTTTTGTGCGTGTCGTGCTGCGAGGCGAAGGGCAAATCACGCTCCACCGCCTCGATTGGACGGAGTTCCGCTTCCCCATGCCTTTGAATGGCGATTTTTCTTGCTCCGACGACGCCATCAACCGCATTTACCAAGCCGCGCGTTGGACGGCCGCGTTAAACACCATCGATGCCTACGTCGATTGTCCCCATCGCGAACGCAATGGGATGTATGCGGTCGAGGCCTACTGGATGCTCAAAGCGGTTTATCCGATGTTCGGCGACACGAGCGTCAGCCGGCGCAGCATCGGTTACGGTGCCGATAGCGCCGATGATCCCGAGCGAACCGGCCCGCCGGGCATCGTCCAGGTAGCCTATCCCATGCACCTCAGCAAGTTCAATTGCGTAATTCCCACCGGTCCGCTGTTCTGGGTGCTGCACGAAGGTTTGTACGAGCGTTATTCCGGCGATACCGAACTCGTCCGCTCGATGATTCCCGCTATGCGAAGGAATTTAGCCGCCTTTGACGGCTGGCGCAACAGCGACAACCTGTTGGAATCGATCCCGTCGTGGATGTTTTTCGACTACTGCGATATCCGAACCGACGGCGTTTCCATCGCATTAAATGCGATTTATTACAAAACTTTGAACGAAGCCGCGCGGCTCGAACGCTTGGCGGGCGATGCCGCCCATGCCGAGCAATATGCCAAGCTGGCCCAACAGGTGCGCGACGCCATCAATCGCTATTGCACCGGCGACGGTTTTTACCCCGACGTTCTGTTCCGCAACGACAAGAAAGAATTGACGCCCTCTCCGCAGGCTTGCGAAACGACGGAAGACTATGTCATGTGGAGCGGCGTCCCCTCGCCCGAGCGTTTGCGGAAAATGTGGCAGCTTCTGCGTGACGACTTTGTGCCGACGCCGTTGAAAAAAGAGCAGCCGATCCGCGGCCTTATGCGGGCGGGGCTTTATCCATTCCTCGAACGCTTGGAAGTTGCGGCCCAGCTTGGCGACCACGCCGCTGTGGTGCGCGACGTCAAAGCCATGTTCCTGCCGATGGTCGATTCCGCGCCCGGCACGATCTGGGAAGATCCCATGGCCCAAATTGCGTTGTGCCACAGCATCGGCTGCGGCGTCGGCGGCATTCTGACCGAGGAATTACTTGGCATCCATCTTGACGCTCCGCTGAAAATCACGCCCCACAACGCCGGCTCGCTCCAGTGGTGCAAAGGCTTCATCACCACACGGCAAGGCCGTATTGAAGTTGCCTGGGAATCCCAAAAAGATCGTTACCGCTTAACGGCCGTGCTTCCGAAAGACGCAAATGGCGAAGTCACGCTGCCGGCCGAAGCCAAAGCCGTTTGGCAATCGGCCCCCGCAACCGTTCCTTGGAGCGATACCATCGCAATCCGCGGTAACACCGATATCGTCGTACTGCCGGGGAATGTAGAAATCAAAAACAAGTAGCAAGACAACCGGCTAAACGCTCGTAGTATTTCTGTTGATGAAGAGTTGTGATGTTATCAGAAAAAGCCCGAAGGGCTTGTGATAAGATAGCCCAGGGTTGCCGCGCAGCGGCTACCCTGGGGCGTGATTGCTATGGTTCGCTCAATCCTGAAAGGAGTTGCGTAATGTGCCATCGCCGTTCCAAAACCACTTCGTGGTAAAGGTGTTGCGAAGGTTTTCTTTTTACCCAGGGTAGCAGCTACGCGGCAACCCTGGGCTATCCGATGCAATCCCTTCGGGATAAAACCACTCAAACTACCAACGTTGCCGAAAAACTGGACGATCTCCAAACGGGGACGGACAATCGTTTATCCCGCCCCTCTCCCGTTTTAGGAGAGGGGCGGGAATGATCCAATCACGTCATTACCAGCCGTAGAGCGGGCCGAAGTTCGCACAGGCGCGGAAATCGGCGCCTTCCAGATCGCTCGTGCCGAATGCACCCCAAGCGCTGGGCCGGAAAATGTTCTCTTCCGAAACGTTGTGCATGCACACCGGAATCCGCAAAATCGAGCACAGCGTCAACAGATCGGCGCCGATGTGGCCAAAGCTGAAGGCACCGTGGTTGGCGCCCCAAGCGTTCATCACGGTGTAGCCGTCCGTGAACACGCCCTTGCCCGTGCATCGCGGGGCGAACCAAGTGGTCGGCCACGTCGGGTCGGTGCGGTTATCGAGGATATCATGCACCTTCTCGGGCAGTTCGACCGTCCAGCCCTCGGCCAGTTGCAGCACAGGCCCCAGGCCTCGCACCATGTTCAACCGCGACATCGTCACCGGCATTCCGCCCTTGGAAACGAAGTGCGACGAATAGCCGCAGCCGCGGAAGTATTCCGTGGTGGCCGGATACCATGTCGTGGCATCCAAGCAGGCCTTCGCCTCGGCCTCGGTGATGTCCCAGAACGGCTTCATTGCGGGCTTGCCGTCGATCTGCTGGCAGCCGGCGCCGTCGAGGGCCGCCGCGCCTGAGTTGATCAAATGAATGATGCCGCCCGCGGCAACGCCGGTCGCCTCGTAGCCGGTCACTCGCTTCAACGCAGCCGGGCTCCAATAAGTCCGCACATCGGCGAACACCTGGGCCGTATTCGTCAACAAGTGGCCGAACAACATCGCGATGC
>CAZNMP010000435.1:0-2739 GCA_964573875.1 uncultured Planctomycetaceae bacterium
GACCCGCGGGGTCATGTGGATCACGGTCGCACCGGTTTCGGTTTCGCCGTGATAGATGGCCCAATTGATCGGCGCGGCGCCGCGGTATTTCGGCAACAAGGCGGCATGAAGGTTCACTCCGCCCTGGCGAGCGGAGGCCAACGCTGCCGAGGAAAGGATTTGGCCGTAGTCGCAGGCTACCAACAAATCAGCCTGAAACTCGGCCAGCCGAGCCACGGCTTCAGGAGTATTGATGCTTTCGGGATCGAAGATGACCGTGTTGTGCTGCTGGGCGATATCACGAATCGAACTGATGGGCGCGACAGGGCGACCGCGATGGGTACGAAGCGGGGCCGTGACCAATCCCACGATTTCATGGCTGGTGTCGTAGAGCGCGCGAAATGTCGGCACGGCGAACGGGCCCGTGCCCAGCATCAATAAACGCATGTGGTTGAGTGTAGGGAAAGATAGGCAGCGGTGGAAGGGGGGGCATGTAATGCTTTACGGTTCGGGAGGCCCTATGGAAAACAACTGTACTTGAATACGTATTCCGGGAGCTGTTAGCTCCCGGCTATTTTGATTGTTGCAGGAATACATATTTTGGGTGCGACGGTTTGGCCGCCCTCTTCTTTCCTCTCTTCCCGTGATAACGTATGATGTCTACATGCTTTTACTGATCAACACAAATCGGATGATGCCCCCGATCGCTCCGGTCGGGCTTGACTACGTGGCATGCGCGGCACAGCGAGCGGGAATTGAAACCCAGGTGCTCGATCTGTGTCAGGCCGACGATCCGCAAGCAAGGCTGGCTGAGTGTCTCGCCTCGATGCAGCCGTCGCTGGTGGGCATGACATTTCGGAATGCGGATGATTCGTTTTGGCCGAGCGCGGCTTGGTTTGTGCCGTCGTTGCAGGAAATGCTCGATAGTGTGCGACGGTTGACCGATGCGCCGATCGTATTGGGCGGCGTCGGCTTTTCGATCTTCGCTCAACGGATTATGAAGCATGTGAATGCCGATTACGGCATCTGCGGAGACGGCGAACAGGCCATCGTAGATCTGTATACGGAGATTCGCGGGAGCCGGCAATTCGAGCGCGTGCCGGGGCTCATTTGGCGGCAGGACGGGCAATGGCAGGCGAATGCCCCGGCTTGGCCGCAGCGGCTTGTCGTGCCGACGCAACGCAATGCTTTCGACAACCGTTGGTATTTCGAGCATGGCGGGCAGCTTGGCATTGAAACCAAGCGCGGCTGCGGGAGGCAATGTCTTTACTGCGCCGATCCCTTGGCCAAAGGGCCGATCGTCCGGCGTCGCGATCCCAGCGAGGTGGCCAACGAAGTGCAGGCCTTGCTTGCCCAGGGGATCGACGTATTGCATCTCTGCGATGCCGAATTCAATCTGCCGCGTGAACATGCGATGGATGTTTGCGAAGAACTGATCCGCCGCGGATTGGGAAGCAACGTGCGATGGTATGCCTATTTGGCGGTGATGCCGTTTGATGCGGAATTGGCCCGGCAAATGCGTTGCGCGGGATGCGTGGGAATCAATTTCACGAGCGATTCGGCCAATCCGGTGATGCTTTCTACCTATCGACAACCGCACACAAAAGACGATCTTGCGAGGGCCGTGCGTCTTTGTCGCGAACAGGGGATCGCAGTAATGTTGGACATGCTGCTGGGAGGACCGGGCGAAACGCCGGAAACACTGGGCGAAAGCATCGCGTTCTTTCGGTTGATCGAGCCGGACTGCATCGGGGCGGGGTTGGGTGTTCGCGTTTATCCGAACACGGGCATGGCAGCCCGACTGATTGCGGAAGGTTCGCCCGAGACGAATCCGGCCATCCGTCGCCGCTATGAAGGGCCGCTGGATTTCTTACAGCCGACCTTCTATATCTCGCCCGCGTTGGGCCGGCATCCTGCCCGGCTTGTGCGTGATTTAATCGCCGGCGATCCGCGATTCTTTCCACCGGAAGAAGAAGTGGATGCAGCAACGGCCGAAAGTGCGGCGCACGATCACAACTACAACGCCAATCAACCGCTTTGCGATGCGATTGCGGCCGGAGCGCGCGGGGCGTATTGGGATATTTTGCGCAAGATGAAGCAGTGAGGGGGGAATCAGGCGGGCGGGGCGTTCCGAAGCCGGAGCTTCGTAACGAGATGCAGCGATGATGAAGCAGTGATGCTGGAATTGGATGGGAACAGGGCGTTCCGAAGCTGGAGCTTCGGACAAGATAATGATTTGGAAACTGGATGCGGGCAATGCGGCTGTCGAATCGCGAATTCTTACGTTCGGAGGCGTTCGAGTTCGGTGAGCCGAGCGAAGATATGTTGATCGTCGGGGATGATGCCGCGGCGACGATCATCCTCGAATTGCCGTTCTAAATCTTGGAGAGCTTGTTTCACCGAAAGCAGCCCGGTGGGAGAGAGACGGTCGATGAACTGGATGCCGTCGAGATGGTCGTATTCGTGTTGGACAGCTCGGGCGAACAGCCCGTTGAGTTCGTAATTGATCTCCTCGCCGGCGAGATTGTAGGCGGAGATGACGACTTTGGCCGCTCGCTTGACGGGTGCGAAAATTTCAGGAAAGCTTAAACACCCCTCCTCGGCCTCCTCGGTGCCACGGCGTTTTCCGATGACGGGGTTGAGGAAGACGAATTCCTGGCCTTTTTCGGGATCGCCTTCGGTGTTGATGATGAAAAACCGATAGGGCAAATCGACCTGGTTGGCGGCCAGTCCAACGCCTTTCGTTTCGTACATCAGGTC
>CAZNMP010000436.1:0-2725 GCA_964573875.1 uncultured Planctomycetaceae bacterium
CGTCACCTTTTCATGCTGTAACTCGTAAAGAATCCGCCAAAAATCCCGCCGTGAAACAGGATCGACGCCGTTGGTGGGCTCGTCGAGAAACAGAACGCGAGGCGTGTGGATCAACGCGCAGGCCAGCCCCAGTTTCTGCTTCATGCCGCCCGACAAATTGCCGGCCAATCGACGGCGGAACGGCGCTAAATTGCTGAAATGCAACAGCCGGTCGATTTTCTCCGCACGCCCGCGCCGCGGTTCGTTATAGATGTCGGCGTAGAAATCGATATTTTCCATGACGGTAAGGTCGGCATAGAGCCCGAATCGCTGGCTCATGTAGCCGATGCGTTCCTTGATGGTTTCGGCCTGCTCGACGATATGGCAACCGGCAACCCAGGCTTCACCGGCGCTGGGTTCCATGATCGAAGTCAGCAGCCGCATCGTGGTGGTTTTGCCGGCGCCATCGGGCCCTACCAAACCGAATATCTCTCCCTCGGCCACGTTGAACGAAAGATCGTTCACCGCAGTCATGCCGCCGAATCGCTTCGTCAAATGTTCACTGCGAATGGCATCCATGGCTAGAGGCTAGGGATTGGGGATTAGGGAGTAGAAGTACGTTGTGCTAGTCACAAAGCCGTTGATGCCTTGCCCTTACTTTTGAGGTCCTAGTTCGAGCACGGCATCGGCCGGCATCCCGGGCTTGAGTTCCTTTTTCTCGTTCTTAATATCGATTTTGATCCGATATACCAGTTTGATGCGTTCTTTTTGCGTCTGCACGTTCTTCGGCGTAAATTCAGCCTCTTGAGCAATAAACGACACGATCCCTTCGTAGCGTTTGTTGGGGTCGGTGTCGGTTGTGACCCAGGCGCGCCCGTGGTATTGCACGCGCCCTTTATCAGCTTCCTCGATATAAGCGCGAAGCCAGACGTTGACGATATCGCCGATGGTGACCACTGCCGTGCCGGGGGCGACGTATTCGCCTTCCTCGATGTTTTTCGATAGCACCACGCCGTCGATCGGCGAAACGACTTCGGCATAGCTCAGTTGCGTTTCTGCCAGCTTGAGCGCGGCCTTGGCTTGCTTCAGTCGAGCGCGGCCTTGGTCGATGTCTTCCTGGCGCGGCCCGGTCTTTACGAGATCATATTGGGATTTGGATTGGGCATACACCCAACGGGCTTGCTCGATTTGTTCTTTGCGCGAACCTTCTTGAAGCAGTTTTAATTGTTCTTCCGCTTGTCTTTTTTTCTCGGCGGCGACATCATACGTAGCTCGGGCGGCATCGTAGTTCTCGGCCGAAATTACCTTGCGATGATACAATTCGGTAGCGCGGCGCAGGTCGGATTGCAGGCGACTTTCTTCGGCCGTGGTGGCACGCACGGCAGCCTCGGCCGTGGCGATTTCCTGAGGACGAGAACCGGCCTCTAAATCGGCCAGGGCATGGGCCGCCCGCTCCATGCCCGACTTGGCCGACGCGATCTCTTGCGGTCGTGAACCGGCCAGCAATGCCGCCAGCGCGGCCTCGGCCGCTTGCACCTCGGCCCGGCGTAAATCCACATTGCACTGGAGATCGGCCGTATCAAGTCGGGCGATGAGCTGCCCCTTTTTTACCGAAACGCCTTCATCAACGAGTCGTTGAATGACCCGGCCGGCGATTTTGAACGATACTTGGGCTTCCGTTGCTTCGATGTTGCCCGAGACGCGGATTTCATCCTTGTTGCCGATGCGGTTCAACCCCCAATGCCAGTAGGCTGCGCCGCCGGCCGCTGCCAGGAGAATCACGATGGCGAGTAGTCGAAGTTTCGCGGTCATTGTCGAGTTCCGTGTGAATAGTTATTCACAAATATGCTAAACAGGAGATTTTGCGGTGTTTGTAATGGCCGACCGGAATAGATCCCACGCACGCAAGGCATGTTGGGTCACATCGAATCGTCCGTCGGTTAAGTGCCAAAGGATACCGGCCGGCACGATTACCCCGAAAAACATCATGACGACCGTTTGCACGTCGAGCTCCGGCCGGATGCATCCCTGCGCCTGGCCTTGAGCAACCACCTCGCCGATCTGCCCGATGTAGTTTGTGAATATCTGAAGGACACGTTGCCGGCGTTTTGGGTTCCCTGCATGAACGTCTTCGGAAAAGATGGTTCGCGGGATGAAAATTACCTTTCCTTCTCGCAAAAAGCGAATGTGCCGCAACAATATATCCTTGAGGCATTCGAGCGGATCGGCGTTTTCCTTGCGCGCCAATGTGACATTGGTCAGCAATCGCTGCTCCACACGATCCAACAAGGCAGCCAGGATCTCGTCCTTGCTTTTGAAATGACGGTAAATGCCCGAAGGCACGAGCCCCACGCGCCGGGCAACCGCCGCGATGCTCAGCCGGCGCAGCCCTTGTTCGGCCGCCAAATCCAAGGCGGCCTCGACAATCTGCTCGCGCCGCACCAGCGTATCCAGTTTCGCTTCCGCCATGTTGAACCTCTATTGTGATTATACGTTCACAATGGTAGGCGAGTCAAGTTGAATTGTGCGTGAGGGGGGGTAGGGGCAATCCATTTTTGCCGAGGCTGGTACGTTTTCCGCGAAGTTTCCGCCGCTGCCAGACAAATCGCCTGCGGCTTTACAAGGCAGAACCGCCGGCAATTGTGCGGTTGCAGGTTTGCGCGGCACGCTCGATGTTCCGCGGTTTTATCTAGGATTCTTGAATTTCGGCGGGATCGGGATTGCGGTCCTTGCGGCGGGAGCCGGC
>CAZNMP010000437.1:0-2703 GCA_964573875.1 uncultured Planctomycetaceae bacterium
CGATCGAAGTGAAGCCGACGCCCGCAGTCGCCGAAAAAGCCGCTGTCGAGCAACCGGGGGTTGAGCAGAAGAAGGCCGCAGGCAATGAACCCGCCGCCGATCAGGAGGGAAGGAAGCCCCTGGTCCCCGTGGCGCAGGTGAATTCTGCCGAAACGCCGGAGAAAGGGGGCGCCGACGGCGCGGGCATACGCCGTCTGCCCCCAGTAGATCCAAACAGCGCAAATCTCGTGAATCGTAATTTCCAACAGATGCAGGGCGGATCGATCCCTATCTATCCGACCACGGGGATCGAGTAAAACACCCGTTAGGCAACAGCCGCCTGACGCTGTACGACTTCGCGAACGCTGACCAACGCCGTTCGGGCGTTTAGGCAAACGTGGCGGAATGCCTCGGGCCGGGACACGCCCGGAAGCCGAAGGACTTCCTGATCGCCATGCAGAAAAACAAGATCGCCGGCATGAAGCCACTCTTGGCCGGGCAAGACTTCAATCTTGATCGTATCAAAATCGTCGAGGCTGATCCAGACGCCGTCAACGGCCATCAACCCCTTGCGGATAATGATCCGCCGATTGGTCAGAGTGTAGCGGCGACAGACAATCGGCATCAACTGCCACCCAAAGACGGCCAAGCTGATTGGAATGGTCGCCAGGGCCATGAGCTTGCCCAGGGTGAAAAATTCGCCGACTCCCATCCGGAGATCCGACAACTGACCGACCAACCTGCCCGCGCGCATGGCCCCAATCGTGGGCCAAACCACTTTGCAAGTGACCTCGGACAGTTCGGAAGGCATGACGCCGGTAATAGGTTGCTGCATATCCTTAGAAATTAACGTTAATTCGCCCTGCCATCAAGTGGCGAGCGGTTTTCAGTGTTTAAGTGAGCAGTTTTTAGTGTCCCCTCTCCCTCCGGGAGAGGGTTAGGGTGAGGGCCACAGAGTATGTAAACCACTCCGAAAAACTTGCTATTTTGCACGTTCCGAAACCAAATAGGCCGGGGCGTCGGTCAGCGTCATGCTAACACCCTTGGCATCTGCCTCCAACGCGGGCAACGTTTGGCCTGTGTGGCCCGTCACGGAATACCGTCCGGCCGGAAGCGGAATTACCACCGAGCGAGGCGCGGTGACCGTCGTCCATGCAACCCAACGAACCTCGTCACCTTTCGAGAATGCCATCACATAGTCCTCGGCCGCGCCCACCGGCAATCGCTTTTGGAATTGGAAACCGGCCAAGCAGCGCGTAAGCGTTTGGGCAGCCAGATAAGCCGGCTTGGGTTGGTAGACCGGCGTTTTGCCGGCGGTATATGGGTTGAAAACCGTGCCGAAATGATGCTCGGGCTCTTTCGGATCTTGGCCGTCGTCATGCCAGTCGTACCAAATTGAAAGCGGCACCTCGTTGGCCAAGTTCGTCAGCCATTGGCGCGGCAACATCTTGCCCTGTTTCGTTTCGTCGAAATTCCCCCAGCCGGAAGAATATCCCCACTCGCCCGAAAGGATCGCAATCTTCTTCCCCTTCGGCGCGTATTGGTCGATCATCTTGCGCAACTTGGCATAGTCGGGCGCAACGGTTTCCGGCCCCTCTTGCCGATACGGATGCACTGAAACGGCCGACCAGTATTCAAGCGTTCCAGCTTTGAAACAACCTTCCAGGAAAGCGAAATCCATGCACGACGTTGCCGGCCCGATATAAATCTCGTTTGGTTCGGCCTCGCGGATCGCCTTGCCTACGGCCAGTGCGAGTTTCGCGTATTGTGCCACGTCGGGCTTCGGTTTCCAAAACTGCGGGATGTTCGGCTCGTTCCACATTTCCCAAACGATGCCATGATTGCGGAAATGCCGCACGGCAGCGGCCGCCCAACGCGCGAAGGCCGCGCGGCCCTCGTCGCTCGAAGGCGCTTGTCCGCCGTCGTAAAGCCGGTTGGAATAATCCAAGATGAACACCGCGCGGATCTTTTGCGATTCCAATGCTTTCACCAAACGATCCCATGGCGCGAAATCATAAACGCCCTTCTCTCGTTCCATGGCGTCCCAAACAAAATCCATCCGAACCCAGCGAAAACCGCCGGCCGCCAGCATTTCCATCTCGCCCGGCGCTGGATCGGTGAAGTGGATATTCACGCCCAAACCATCCGGCACAACCAAGCTCGGCAGTTCCGCAGCCGAACAGGGTTTATACGGGCATGAGAAAAAACCAACAACCAATAGGCAAGTTAGAATACGCATCTTCATGGATTTAGCTCCAGAGGGTTCTCCGCGACACCGATTAAGTGTGGTGGGCGTTTGCTAAAAAAGCAAGAAAACCAGCCATTTGTAAGGCAGGGGGGGGAATTGGTAGGAATGACTTCAACTGAAAATAGTATAGGAAACCCAGGCCCGATTAGCAAGAAGCCACATTCCCGCAGCCATTCCTGTAGTTCTCTTGCCATCGGCCAAGGGGATTTTAAAAACTCTTGGGTTTTCCTAGAGGATATGCAATAATGGCGTGACGTCAGACGATTTATGAAAGCCCGATAGCGAAAGGTTACATGATGCAATTCAAAACAGTTGCCATTGGATCCGTTTTGGTAGTGTTTTTCGCCCTCACGGTTTTCGCACGCGCGGAAAGTGCCGCGGAATCCTTTGCCAAGGGGAAGAAGCTTTTGGCCAAAGGTGATTTCACAGGTGCGATCCAATCCTATGCCGCTGCCGCCCGCGCCGACCAAAGCAAC
>CAZNMP010000438.1:0-2695 GCA_964573875.1 uncultured Planctomycetaceae bacterium
GGAAAAGCATCGCCCATGATCCTACCAGATTCTACATCATGCGTAAAGCTCTTGCCGCACAGCAAATGCAATAACGGATTATGGCGCTTCGTCCACAGACCGCATAACCCACAACCGAATAGCCGGGAGCTAACAGCTCCCGGAGTGTGCGCGAATTGCACAACAGTTTCGCCGCCGACACAACGTCGGCACTGAGTTTAGCTTAGCCGGGAGCTAACAGCTCCCGGAGTGTGCGCGGATTGCTATCAGTTTAGCGGTCGCCGGTACGGCGACCCTTCTACCTCAACCCCAACGCTTGATACAGCCGCGGATCGGTCAACCCATCGATCACCAACGTTGCCTGGCTGAAATCTTGCTCCCGGCTATGTTCGCTCGGCACTGCCACGGCAAACGCTCCGGCTGCCACCGCCGCTAAGCAGCCGTTCTGGCTGTCCTCTAAAACAGCCATCTCCGCAGGCGGAACGCCGAAACGCTCGGCAGCCGTCAGATATATTTCCGGATGCGGCTTGCCGTTCGTAATGTCATTCGCCGTCAAAATAAATTGAAACCGCTTTTGCATCTCGAACGGCTTCAAACATGCCTCGACCAATTCCGGAACGCTGCTCGTGCCGATAGCCTTGGGAATTCCGGCGGCCTCTAACGCATCGAGCAGTTCCAAAATGCCCGGCATCAAAATGGGACCATCGCCCAACAATTCAACAAACAACCGATTCGACTCGGCCGACAATTCCTCCCACGTATCCGCAAGACCGCAGTGGCAAATCATCTTTTCAAACGATGGCTTCGGCCGCAATCCCATCATTTGATTCTTCAATGCCGGCGTAAACGTATGTCCGCGCCGACGCAAAAGTTCGGTGCCCACGGCCGTATAGACCGTTTCCGTGTCGAACATCAGGCCGTCCATGTCGAAAACTACAGCACGCATGAGATTTTGCAACTTCTAGGAGGTGTTCTTTCAATCATGGGAATCCTCCATCATAAATCACAAATCACAAATCCCATATCCCTCTCAGGACGGTCGCCAACTCACCCAGGATCATGCACGTCGCGCCCCAGATTTGATGCGATTCGAAGAGAAAATGCGGAACTGTGTATTCCCGGCCTTCATAGATTCGTGCATGGCTGCCAAAGCAGGCGGGATCGAACAGACAATCCACCGGCATTTCCAACACTTCGGCCACTTCATGCGAATTGGGAGTAAACCGCGGACGCGACACCGCCGCCGCCACCCAAGGCACGACCAAATAATTGCTCGCTTGCACATAAAGCGGCGACAACACACCCAAAAGATCCAACGGCGCGCCGTCCTGCCCAAGCTCTTCATGAAATTCACGCAACGCAGCCTGCGCCGTCGATTCGCCCGATTCAACGGCCCCGCCCGGCAAACTGACTTGTCCGGCATGAGATTCCAAATGCGTCGGACGCAACGTCAACGGCAAATGCCATCGGCCTTCATGCGGATACAGTAACAGCAACACGGCCGCCATCCGAGCTTCGGGCGGCGCAACGTCGTAGTGGCGCCAAGGGCATGGGTGCGGCTCATATCGCGAACCCGTCATCGGACCAGGCAGTGGTTCCGCCAATCGCTGGGCCAACCGTTCCGGCAAGTTCTCGTGCATCATCATCGAAGCTGATATACCGTGAAAGTTCGATTGCTGTAGAGAATCGGAAGATCGAGCGGCGGGTGCGTGGTCTCCGTCAACAAATAATCCGCATCATACTTCTCGCCCAACTTCTTGAGCTGCTTCGCATCCAACTCCGCTTGCGATACATGCCACCGCAGCGCTGGCGGCGGCTCGTGTGTCGCATAAAGCTCATCAAGCGTCTTCCACCATGTAACAATCGCCTCGGCGTTTTGCGGCACATCCTTCCAGTTAGCCACCTCAATGCGCCCAGTATGCCACTTGAACGTCTGCGTAAGTCGCGGCGTAATAAACCGTGCGTCGGGCGGAATCTTGCCCGACTCGGAAATCCATTGACAAACCTCCAACCACGCAGGGTAATCGTGCAACTTATGCGATCGCGGCGCAGCCGGCGGATAGATCCGATTCACACCCATATCGCCCAAATGATACGCGGCCAATCCCATCGCCGCGATCAAACCGTAACGACGCCAACCGGCGCGGTTAATCAGTGCCACGCCTTCCAATGCAACGCCCAACGGCAACACGATATCGGTCAGCCGGAACCAGTAATAGCGCAACAGATCGGCCGTCAATTTTCGATCGACGTACAAAAGCAGATGGAGCGCAACGCCGATCAAGGTGATGACCACCGCCCCCGCGACAAACGCTCTCAAACGACCCAAAGACGCAAGCCCAACAACTGCGTCATCCTCGGCCGTGCTGTTTTGCCCGGTTTCTTTGCCGTTTTTGGCAGTCAAGGTTTTCCTGCTCCAAAAACCCAAGACAAGCCAAAAGATCCAAAGCAAGCCGAGTCGCCGGATAAACTCAGGACGTATCCCGACCAGCGTAAGGTGATGGTATAGCCGGTCGAAAACGTAAATGCGATGCGCCTCGGCAGCCGTCTTCGGATCAACGCCGACATCGAGCGTCAGCGACGGCCATAAGCCCGGCAATGCCAACAAAAACCCCAACACAATCCCCGGCCAAAGCGAACGCAATGCCGGCACTGCAATCGCCTGCTCAAAAAGAACTCTCCCCTCTCCCCTCTCCCCTCTCCCCTCTCCCTGACC
>CAZNMP010000439.1:0-2678 GCA_964573875.1 uncultured Planctomycetaceae bacterium
CGTTATTTGGTGGAAGCCGTCAATGCGATGTTGAAGCATGATGCGGGCATTAAGATTGCCATCGAGTCGAAGCCCAACGAGCCGATGGACCATGCCTACATCCCGACGATCGGGCACGCCTTGGGCATTGATCCCATGACGGTTGCGCCGGATCGCGTCGGCGGATTGATCGAGACGGCCCACGCGATGTTGGCAGGCCTCGATCCGTCGGACGAGATGGCGTTCGCCTTGTCGGCCAACAAGCTTTGGAGCGTGCATCTGAACGATCAGAACGGCTTGAAGTATGACCAGGACAAGACGTTCGGCGCGGCGAACTTGCGTGGTGCGTTCAATCAGGTTCGCGTGTTGGAACTGGCGAAATACTATGAAACCGGTTATTTCATCGGTTTGGACGTGAAGGCCATGCGCTCGCAGAAGGCCGAAGTGGCGCACAAGCACTTGTCGAACAGCCGGGCGATCTTCCTGCGTTTGGTCGAGAAGGTTCGCACCTTCCCGGCAGACGTTGCGAAGCAGTGCATCGCCGACCGCGACTACGAAGGGCTCGAATTGGCCGTTTTAGAGCACTTGATGGGCAAGTAGTCGGAGGATTGTGTTTATGGTGACGTAGGGATGGGTCGAGCTTTAGCGTTGCGTGGTGGGGCTCGCTAAAGCTCGACCCACCCTACAATATTTTGCATAGCCACTAACCACTAGCCACTTCTCTTCATGCCGCGACCGCGTCACGTTGCTTTGATCGTCGATGCCGCGAAACCGTATGATCGAAAGATCATCGGGGGCATTGCGCAATATGTGAAGGAGCGAGGGGGTTGGAGTTTGTATGTCGAGGAAGATCCGCTGCAAAAATTGCCGGATCTGCAATCCTGGCGCGGTCATGGGATCATCGCGAATTTCGACGATCGCCGAGTGGCGGCGGCCGTGCGAGGGTTGAAAGTGCCGGTCGTGGGCGTCGGCGGCGGCAAAGGCTGGTATGATCCCGCGACACGGATTCCTTATTTCGCCAGTGATGACGAGGCCATTGCGCGGCTTGCCGCACGGCATTTGATCGAGCGCGGTTTTCGGCGTTTGGCGTTCTACGGCTATCCAAGGACGCGGGTTATCCACTGGTCCGAGGTACGTGCCCAGGCGTTTCAACAGCAGGCGGTTGAAGCAGGCGTTCCTTGTTCGATCTACACGGGGCGTCAAGGCACGGCACGTCGTTGGACCGAGTTGCAGCGAGGACTCATTGCTTGGCTTCGCTCGCTGGAAAAGCCGGTGGGGCTTTTGGCTTGCAACGATGTTCGGGCTCGCCATGTGCTCGAAGCTTGCCGAGCTTTGGGCGCGCGGGTACCGGAAGACGTGGCCGTCATCGGCGTGGATAACGATGAGATGATTTGCGATCTGACCGACCCGCCGCTTTCGAGCGTCGAACAGGGTGCGCGGCGGATGGGTTATCAAGCTGCCGAGCTGCTCGACCGCTTGATGCGAGGCCGAAAATCGCCTCACTTGCGATTCGTGGTTGAGCCGGAAGGCGTTGTCGCGCGGCGTTCGACGGATATTTTGGCCATCGAGAACGCTGAGGTCGCGACGGCCGTTCATTTCATTCGTGAACATGCCTGCGGGCGGATCCAGATCGAGGATGTGGCCGCCCGGGTAGGCGTGTCGCGGTCTACCTTGAAAAACAGGTTCAAGGCCGCCATGGGCCATTCGATCCATGCTGAAATCATGCATGTTCGGCTCGAAAGGGCCAAGCAATTAATCGCTGAAACCGACTTGCCGCTGAAGCAAATCGCCCTTCAGGTGGGGTTTCAATATGTCCAGTATTTAACTAAACTATTTCATAAGAGAGTTGGACAAACTCCCGCGAAATTTCGCCAGTCTAGGATTCGGAAACAGATATCCCCTTAGCTGTGCGCAGCAGGCTCTCGGCTTTTTTCGCGAGTGATTGTCGTCCAGTAAACTCACACCCCCACACCCCACCTATCCTACCTTCCTTCAGGAGCAAGACGATGAATCGTGAGAAGATGAATGCGTCACGTCGCGAATTCTTACAGAACACCGGACGGATCGTCGCGGCCTCGGCTTTGGCCGGAGTTGTTGTGCCGCATGTTCATGCCGCGGAGAACAACACGATTCAAGTGGCGTTGATCGGTTGCGGCGGACGCGGGACCGGCGCGGCATCGGAAGCACTTTCGACGAAGAGCGGCCCGATCAAGCTTGTGGCCTTGGCCGACGTGTTCCAAGATCGCCTTACACGGAGTTCCGAGGCGTTGAAAAAAGCGTTTGGCGAGAGGGCCGACGTGCCGAAGGATCGCCAGTTCCTCGGTTTCGACGCCTACCAGAAAGCGATGGATTGCCTGAAGCCGGGCGATGTTGCGATTTTCGCCACGCCCGTGGCTTTCCGCTGGGTCCATTTCGGTTATGCGATTCAGAAGAACTTGAATGTGTTCATGGAGAAACCGATTACGGTCGATGGTCCCTCGACGCGCAAGATGCTGGCGTTGGCCGACGAATCGGAAAAGAAGAACCTCAAGGTCGGCGTCGGTTTGATGGTGCGCCACTGCAAGGCGCGACAAGCTCTCCTGGAGCGTATTCATGCCGGCGAAATCGGCGATATCCAGTTTTTGCGCGCCTATCGCACCGGCGGTTCGGGCGGATTGGGCCCCAAGCCCGCCAACATGAGCGAATTGCTCTATCAGGTT
>CAZNMP010000440.1:0-2670 GCA_964573875.1 uncultured Planctomycetaceae bacterium
GTCCCCTCCCCCTCCGGGAGAGGGTTAGGGTGAGGGCTGTTTGTTCAAAAAACATCACTTTGCCTCTCGTTCCGAAGCTCCTGCTTCGGAACGTAATAAAGTGTTTTCCTCGCTTGGCTATCGTCTATCCTCCCACCACGCGGCGGCCATCGCTCGATTCCACCGGCCAGCCGACGCACAGGCCGTGAGCGCCGCGCGAAGATCGACAGCCGTGGCAAAACGGTCGGAAGGATTTTTCGCCAAGCAACGCAAAATCACCTGCTCCAAATCGGCATGAAGGTCGGGCCGATGCGCCGACGGCGGCACGACCGGATCGTGGGCATGGGCAAACATCACTTTGATCGGCTTGTCGCTTTGAAACGGCGGCCTGCCCGTCAACAAAAAGTAGGCGACCGCGCCAAGCGAGTAGATATCGCTGCGGGCGTCGGGTTGCGTATCTCCCAATGCCTGTTCGGGCGACATAAACAGCGGCGAGCCTGCGATCGCGCCCTCGGCGGTCAAGCCGACTGGTTCTTCTTCGACCAAAGGCTTAACCAATCCAAAATCGAGCAACTTGGCCACATCATAAATTCCCCCGCGATGGGCGGCGAAGATATTGGCCGGCTTGATGTCGCGATGGATCAAGCCCCCGGCATGCGCTTCGCTCAAGGCATCGCACGACTGCTCCAGCAGATAGATCGCTCGCTCGGGCGGCATAGGCCCAAAACGCTCGACAATCTCGCCCAGGCTCATGCCGGGCAGATACTCCATCACGTAGTAAAACGTCCCGTCCTCGGTGCAGCCGTAATCGAAAATCTCAATGGTGTTCCAATGCGAAAGCTTGGCGGTCGCCCGAACTTCGCGTTGAAAACGAGCGAGGTTTCGCGGGTTGCCGGCTTTGTCGGGCCGGATCAATTTCACAACGCACGGCCGCTTGAGCAATTGATGCTCGGCCAGATACACTTCGCCCATTCCTCCGGCGCCGATGCGGCGAGTCAGTTTATATTGGCCCAATTGCCGGGCTGCAAAAGCCTCGCGACGCAGCGAACCGATCACATCGGCGCCGAACACTCCGCCGCAGCCCGCCAAGATAAACATCAACAAATAATTCGCGATCTTGTCCAACGGAGTGGTTTCCGCAATGCAAGGATACCACCACATCATGCCGAACAATTCCACCATCGGCATCGCCGCCAAAAGGCCGATCACGACGGCCGCGCGCCGCCTTGTGTTGGGAATGAACAGGGCGTACGTGTAAAGCAAAACCAGCCAGGTGCCTTCGGGAAAATCCAAAACGCCTCGCTGGGAGGAATCGAGCGTGATGTAGTATTGTACCGCGACAAAGAACGCCGCAGGCAGCCCGAAGGTAATCAATTCCGCAATACGCAGCCATCTTAACGACAGCAGCCGGCTGCGGTGTAAAACGATACCCAAGATGCCCAAGACCACGGCGGCGGCAACATGAAACACAAACAAAAACAAATCCACCGGCTGCGAGACATCCAAACGGAAGAAATGCTTCACCAAAAAAGTGGCAAGCCCCGCACACAACAGAAAGGCCGCCGTTCGCAAACGCGATTGCAGCAGATCGCGTGTTTCGCGACTTAACTCGGGGCCGCTGCCTTCAATCAAAGCAGCGCAGGCTGGAGGCCCGACGTTGGTTGCGGAGGCTGAAGGCCCTGTTGCGCCCAAGCTTCCGCCCAAACGTGGCGCAATATCCAAGGTTGGATCGTTTCCAGGCGCAGGTGTATTTGTAGACTGGTTGCGCTCGATCATAGGTACTGTTTATCATACCCCGAATCGAACCAGTCGGCGACCCTTCGGCCAGCGCTAGGCAGCACGGCGCCCGGTCGCTACGGAAACGGCGTGATCAATCTCGGCTCGCGACATCAACCGGACCGACCGGAGGCCGTCGGTTCCGATCGTTTCGACAAACACCAAGGAATGCTCGTTAAGCATCCGCGGCACGAAATTCCATGCTTTGGTATTTGTGCCCTCGAACTCGGCGGGCAGGATCAAGAGATCGACCTTGCCAAGCGAATTGGCCATCCGCACAAGTCCATCCGAGGGGTTTCCGGGCACAAGCTGAACCTTTGCACCTGTCGCTCGTAGAGATTGATAGGCTTCTTTGAGAGAAATTCCGGATCCCCCTGGGGACGACTGTCCCTCGAATGGATCCATGCCTACATAATGAATTTCAGCCCCAGGAGCATGTTGCCGGACCATTTCGATCATGTGCAACGCCCTACTTCCGTCGCCGATCCCCAGTTCAACGATTTTTTGAACGGCGTGATGGCAGATCGCACGGTAAATCAGGCGATTTGGCGATGGCTTGGAAAGCCAGCAAAGATACGCAATTTTCAAACGATTAAAAAGTGTCAACGTCACCCTCCCTGGCGGCTGTTGGCATCGAAAATCTCAAAATTAAGAGTTGAGCTATTGTATTCCATTCGACCAATCCAGGGGCTGTGGTTCAACGGATTCGTGTCTCCCACGATTCGGCCTATTCAACGACACCTAAATCTTGTATTCTTGGAGTTTGCAAGAAGCATTATCCCTGGGGGCTGATTTTAGCCGGTTGCATCTGGTTTTATTCAATCGTTTCATCATCGTTAGGGGTGATGGGCCGTGCGGCAGGCGTAGAAGTTTTCCGGGTGGAGGTTGTTTGCGATGCAGTTCGCCGCAATTGGT
>CAZNMP010000441.1:0-2659 GCA_964573875.1 uncultured Planctomycetaceae bacterium
AAGGCCGGGTTTGAGACCCTTGTCGAGGCCGGCTATCAGCCCGAAATGGCCTATTTCGAGTGCGTCCACGAGGTCAAGCTGATCGTCGACTTGATCTATCAGGGCGGGTTGGATTACATGCGGTACAGCATTTCGAACACGGCCGAGTATGGCGATTACACCCGCGGCCCGCGGATCGTCACCCCCGAGACCAAGGCCGAAATGAAGCGTATTTTGGCCGAAATCCAGGACGGCACCTTCGCCCGCGAGTGGCTGCTCGAGAACAAGGTCAACGCCCCGGCGTTCAAGGCCAAGCGACGCCAAGAGCGCGCCCATCTGGTCGAGACCGTCGGCCGCGGCTTGCGCAAGCTCATGTCGTGGATCAACGCCAAGGAAGTCTAAGCAAAATCATATCTCCCCTCTCCCTTTGGGAGAGGGGCCGGGTGTGAGGGCGGCGAATTCCTCGTATCGGACGTTCCTTACCCTAATCCGCTTCTCAGAGAAACAGGAAAAGCGTAGGGCGGGTCGAGCGAAGCAATGGCCCGCCATTTTGCGAAGAATTCAAGGCGGGCCTTCGCTCTGCTTGACCCGCCCTACTGAAAGCTGATCGGCCCTGAAGAAGGGATTTGCTTGGATTTACATAAGCTGGTCTTGCGAAAATAACGTGGTTTGACACAATGGTGGCAATAAGGGCGAGTGGGGAGCTTGCCCTTCTTAAAACCATGAAGTGCCGTGCCATGACTAGTACCAGCAGCAACCAGATTCGTGCCCAGTTTGACGAACTGAAAGCCGGCGACCACGTTGAGGTGGAGCACCGCGTCACCGTGGGGCAAAACAGTTGGACCGCCAAAACTTCAGGGACTGTGGTTCGCATCGAACGGAAGCGACGCGGATTGCATTTTCATCGCCATCACGATGATAAAGTGTTCAGCGATGTCGTCTTGCTCGAACAGCCGGACGGCGAGCTGACCTCCGTGACGCTTGACGAGTTTACGTCGATCCGCCACCTGTGATGTGCGAGAATCGATCGTGTGAAAATCGCCGGAAGCAAACTGCTTCCGAAGGATATTGTGATAGTATGCCTATTCCGGGAGCCACCGCTCCCGGCTGTTTTTTGGTTTCATGCAAAATTCCATCCCCAACGGCAATCCCTTCGTTGCTCATCAACGGCATTATGCCGCCAACCGATACGTCTATCCGGTCATAAGTCGCCGCGCAGGCGGTATCTCGATCGGCGTAAACTTGAGTCTCGACAAGTTCTGCAACTTCCATTGCGTCTACTGTCAGGTCGATCTTGCCGAGCCGGGCGTCAAAGAGGCCGTCGATCTCGCAAGGCTTGCCGAAGAGTTGGATCAAACGATCGATCTGGTCGTATCGGGCAAAATTTTTGAAGGCCCCCAGTTTCACCGCACTCCGCCGGCGTTGCGGCGATTGAACGACATTGCACTCAGCGGCAACGGCGAGCCGACCGCCTGCGAAAATTTCGACCAAGCAGTCGATGTGTGTGCGGCAGTCCGGCGGAAGCATAAGCTCAACACGATGAAGCTGGTGCTGATTACCAATGCCACGCTTCTACACCGTCCCCGAGTGCGTAAGGCGTTGGAAGTGCTGGATGCCAACGGCGGCGAAATTTGGGCAAAACTCGACGCCGGCACCGAAGAATACTACCGATTGATCGACCGGTCGGCGGTGCCTTGGCGGCAAATTCTCGATAATTTGCGCGAAGCAGCCCTGGTCCGGCCCATTGTCATCCAGTCGCTATTCATGCAAATCCGCAGCGCAGGGCCATCGCCGGAGGAACTCAACGCCTATTGCGAGCGGCTTTGCGAGATCAAAGCGGCCGGGGGGCAAATCAAGCTGGTTCAAGTTCATACGGTTGCTCGAAAACCAGCCGAATCCTGGGTAACTTCACTATCGAATACCCAGGTGGATGCCATCGCCGAACAGGTACGAACCCGCACAGGCCTGGCTGTTGCGGCGTACTACGGAGGTGTTAGGGAATGAGTGACTAGTGATTAGTGGCTAGTGGTCAGAACAGGCGCGATACGCATTCCAACCGCTAGCCACTAGCCACTAGCCGCTATTTCTTACTTGCGATGACGAATCTTGGCCCGATTGCGACGTTTCTTGCGGCCAATCTTCCGGCGACCTTTTCCAGTCTTTTTAGTACCCACTGAACACTCCGTATAGGCGAAAAATAGTCATATCGTCGGTTTGACACAGATAGCCGACGTCTCTCTGCAATAGGAAAACGGAAGACCGAGTATAGCAGAGGATTGCATGGCGGGGCAAGAGGGGGGCGCGGCGAATACCCCTTCCCGAATTACTGCTCGCACTCGTCGCCCCGACATCCGTTGGTGTCACGGATGGCCTGGCGGATCAAAACGAGTAAAGCATTGGGATCATAGGGTTTACGGAGGAAGTAGTGGCAGCCGGCCGCACGACAGGCTCGCACCAAGCCCGGCTCCTCCTTGCCGCTGAGGATCAAAACCGGGATCGAGCAGGTTTCAGGCGAATCGACCAATTGCTCGCAGATCCGCAGCCCATCGGTATCCGGCAAACCAAGATCGAGAATGATGATCGAAGGCTGTTCGGCCTTGGCTTTGGCCAACCCCGCCGCCCCAGAATAGGCGCTATTCGCTTTAACGGCTTGCTTTTTCAACCGGTAACTCCGAACATC
>CAZNMP010000442.1:0-2655 GCA_964573875.1 uncultured Planctomycetaceae bacterium
TGCTTGTCGCACAGGGCACTCCCGTTAGAAAGACAGCGGTCCGTAGAGTCCTTGCCTCCTATTGACCATGTGTGAGGGCCTGGACTCAATTGTCAGCCCGGCCGAGTTGAAGTCGCGCGTCAGAGCAGGCGTCCGCGAGCGCGAGACAAAATTGGACAACGCCCGGCTCGTCGTGGTGAACGACATACCAGCCGCCTACGTCCGGCTGTTCGAGAAGCCACGCTATCGTGATGGTCGCTTCATCAAGTGGAGCTTTGCCTACGACCACGCGCTTCGGCCTTTGCCGAACACGATCCACTTCGACCTGGAGCCACCTGCGATCGTCGTTCCGAAGACGGACTTCATCCGCCAGCTGGAGGACGAGCGCGATGCGTTCCAACAGACGCTACGCAACTACGCGGCGTGATGTTTGGCAGCAAATCAGGGCGCGAACCTCCGGTATCGCACAGTGTCAGTATCAGATTGGCTTGATCTGCACAGCATCTTGCGAGATGTGCCCCTCTTGCTGGTAGTGTGCATCTTTGCGAGAATGCGCACTTTCACAATATGTTTGTGGCGCACCAACTATGTTACTGACGATTTCGACGAATCACCGCCCGGCGACCGATCTTGGGTATCTTCTGCATAAGAACCCGGCGCGATGCCAGAGCTTTCCGCTGAGCTTCGGTAATGCGCACGTGTTTTACACCGAGGCGGCCGAGGATCGTTGCACGGCGGCGCTGTTGCTGGATGTCGATCCTGTGGCGATGGTGCGGGGCCGGAGCGGGCTGACGCAGACCGTGTTGGCCCAATACGTCAACGACCGGCCCTATGTGGCATCCTCGTTTATGAGCGTGGCCATTGCCCAGGTGCTTGGCCCGGCGTTGGACGGTCGCTCGAAGGAACGGCCGGAATTGGCCAAGACGCCGATTCCACTGGTGGCCAATATCGAAGTGTTGCCGTGTCGCGGCGGCGAAGATTTTTTGAACGACGTTTTTCAGCCGTTGGGCTACGGGGTCGAATCGGTCCGCTATCCGCTCGATGAGACGTTTCCCGACTGGGGGCCGAGTCCATATTACTCGGTCACGTTGTCGAAAACCACGACGCTTGGCGAGTTGCTCACGCACTTGTACGTCCTGATTCCCGTTTTCGACAATTTCAAACATTACTACGTCGGCCAGGAGGAACTGGACAAGCTGTTGAAACAAGGCGAAGGCTGGCTGGCGACCCATCCGAAACGCGATGCCATTGTCCGCCGATACCTGAAACACCGGCCGAGCCTCGCCCGACAAGCGATCGAGCGGCTTGTCGAACAAGACGATCAGCCGGCCGACGATGTTCTTGCCGAAGCCCGTGGTGACAATCGTGAAGAATCTCTCGAAAAGCCGCTCAGCCTGAACGAGGAGCGACTCGGTTCCGTTACCGCCGCGTTAAAGGCGTCCGGCGCAAAGCGGGTGTTAGACCTCGGCTGCGGCGAAGGTCGATTGTTGCGAGAACTGTTGAAAGACAAACAGTTTGAGGAAATCGTCGGCCTCGACGTGTCGATCCGATCGCTGGAGATCGCCACGGCCCGACTTCGGATGGACGATTTGCCGCCTCGTCAGCGTGAACGCATCCGACTACTGCACGGTTCGCTCATGTATCGAGACAAACGACTCTCCGGTTTCGATGCGGCGGCGGTGGTCGAGGTGATCGAGCATCTCGATCCGCCTCGCCTGGCCGCATTCGAGCGAGTCGTTTTCGAGTTCGCCCGACCGGCAACGATTGTCTTGACCACGCCCAACCGCGAGTACAACGTCACTTGGCCCAATTTGTCCGCTGGCGCGTTTCGGCACGAAGATCATCGTTTCGAGTGGACCCGCGAAGAATTTCGCAATTGGGCAAACGGCATCGCCGAGCGATTCGGCTACTCGGTCGAGTTTCGAGCTATTGGGCCGGAACACGCCGAGTTGGGGTCGCCGACGCAGATGGGGGTATTCAATCATGGATTATCCTGAACTCAAAGAATACTGGGACCAGATGAGAAGCGATCCAAGGTCCATTGACGAGTTGGTCTCGACTGCCTTGTTGGAATCCGACGAAGATGTCGCATGGAATGCCGTCTGCGCACTGCATTTTCGCGGAACGGAGGACGTTTTGACACGCGCTGAGACGTTGTGCCGCAGTGATTCGGCGAAAGAACGGTGTTTGGGGGCCAATATACTCGGACAACTTGGCGTCCCAGATCGCACCTTTCCGACACAGTGCCTGTCAATCCTTCTCGGGATGCTCGACCATGAGGCGGATACAGATGTTCTCCAGGCGATACTTGTTGCACTGGGACATCTCAAGGAACCCGATGCGATTGAGCCGGCATCTCGATACCGAAAACACCCCGATCCTGATGTTCGGCATGGCGTCGTCTTGGCGTTGACCGGCCATGTCGATCAGCGAGCGGTCGATTGGCTAATCGAATTGTCACAAGACGAGGAGGCCCATGTTCGAGATTGGGCGACGTTTGCCCTATCGCAAATGATTGACCTGGATACGCCAGTGATTCGAGAGGCTTTGGCTGCTCGTTTGGAGGATGCGGATTATGACACTCGTTGTGAGGCAATTATCGGACTCGCCACACGCGGAGATCGTAGCGTGATTTCAATCATTTCCAAGGAGTTGGCATCGGATTGTGTCGGAAGT
>CAZNMP010000443.1:0-2651 GCA_964573875.1 uncultured Planctomycetaceae bacterium
GACCCCTATAGACAAGATGGGGTATTTGGCCGGCGGCACCGTCTGGCGAGTGCTGGGGGAATACGGCCGAGCCATGAAAGAGTATGGCAAGGCCCTCGCGCTGAACCCGAAAGAGTCACGTGCGGTGGAAGAACGTGGGCATATTTTCCGAGAACGCAAACAATACGAACGTGCCATCACCGAGTATGATCGCGCCATTGCGCTGGATCCGGATCGGGACAAGCCTTACGTTGGCCGCGGCTATGCGCATCTTCAATTGGGGCATATTGATGTTGCCATTGAGAATTTTAACAAGGCGATAAATCTGAACAAATCCCTAGCTGCTGCTTATGGATACCGAGGTGTTGTCTATGGCAAAAAGAAGCAGTATGCCGAAGCACTCCGCGATTTGGATATGGCAGTGCAACTTCATCCCGAAGCGCCCGATTTCTACCAGGAGCGCGCGATCATCTATAAGGCAATGGGTGACGGCATCAAAGCGGATTCGGACAACAATCGCTACAAAGAACTGTCGTCCAAAGCCGCCGAGTGGAAACGCAACTTCGAAGAGCTGAAGAAAGCGGCCGAGAAGAAGAGGGCGGGAAGGTACGACAACCATGCCTCTGAAAAGGATGCAACGCCGAAATCCACAATACAGAAGCAGCCTTAAAACGACAGGTCTGACAGATGAATTGGGTAATAACATCTCTGATGGTGCGTCGCGGACGCACCCTACGGCTTGCGGAAACGAGAATGGAGGGCGTTGGGCGAGGCGACCCGCCCTCACCCCCGACCCCTCTCCCGCAAGCGGGCGAGGGGAGGAGAGAGAAGGTGCGTCGTCAGAGTGTTTTGCTGCGCCATTGATCATGGTGCGTCGCGGACGCACCCTACGGCTGGTCAATCCATAAACAGCTTTGGGTTGACTTTGAAGCGATCGCAGAGTTTTTTTAGGTGTTCGACGGTTAGCGAGCGTTCGCCGCGAAGGATTTTCGAGCCCATGCTGGGATGAACGTCTAACAATCGGGCGAGGTCGGAGGCGTTCATGTCGTTTTCTTCGAGCAAATGCTTGAGGGAATCCAGCCCGCTGATGTCGGAGGTGTCGATGGCGTGGTGCTGCGATTCGTAGGCTTGGACTAGTTGGACCAGCGTTTCGAGATATAGCGACTGCCCTTTCGTCAGCTTTCGTGCGGCCATCAATTGGTCGATGGTCTCGATGGTGCTTTCGTAATGCGCGTCGTCCTGAATCGCTTGTGGAGGCATCAGATGGACAATGTCCGCAAATCGGCCGGGCAAGTCACATGCGTCAAAGTGTTTGTAGGTGGACATACGCTAATCCTTCCATTTGTTTTCGCTGTACGCCTTGTGCGTCAGGACCGCTCGGATATTCACGAGTCGGTAATCGTATCGAATGCGGGCAATAAGCCGGTATTTATTGCCGCTCACATTGAACACCGTTAATTGTTCGCCGATTTTTGTAGAAATCCCGTCCGCATGTGGATAATCCTTCCGAAGCTCCTGAATGCTTTTCCATTCCGCCTGGATCGTAGTTTTATACCAATGGCGAAGCCATGTTTCGGCATCAGGATGCCGCTCCCAGAAGTCGCGCAGCAGTTTTAGGCTAATCACCCGCATTTAGACATTTTGTCTCAATTTTAGGCATTCGTCAAGAGCTGCTTGAGTGGTGTGGCAATTGTAAGGGGTGCATTGGCGACGCACCATCAGGGATGATATTTCGCCATTCATCATGGTGCGTCGCGGACGCACCCTACGGCTGGTATGCGGTGGAGATGAGAATGGAAGGCGTTGGGCGAGGCGACACGCCCTCACCCCCGGCCCCTCTCCCGCAAGCGGGCGAGGGGAGGAGAGAGAAGTTGCGTCGTTGGAGAGTTTTGCTGCGCCATTGATCATGGTGCGTCGCGGACGCACCCTACGGCTGACGGGCGAGGGGAGGAGAGAGACAGTGCGGCTCGGAGGCTCGCTACTTTGCGGGCTGCTGGACCATCAATTCGCCTTGCTTTGGATCGTATAGATACCGATGGCCGGCCGGTAGGGTCGGTAGATTGATGTGATTGGCCTCGATGATCTTCGACATGAACTCTTCTTGCGACTTCGGCAGTCGATCTTCGGTGGCCTTGAATAGTTTCATCGCCTCGGGAATCTGGATGTCAAACGCCATCCGTTCCTTGGTCGAAAAATATGCAGCCACGGGCGTGGCCACGAGGCCTTGGCCGTAGCCGCGGCCTTTGTCGCCGACGCCTGCCTCGGCTTTCACTTGCACCGTTTCCGGCGTTTTCGCCACGACAGGCGGCGGCGGTGGCGGCGGCGTTTGTTCATCCACCAGCGCCGGTTTTGGCTGGGCCGCCGGCCGCGCCGGCTCCTTGCCGCAACCCAAGAGAACGATGAGCATCAACGACAAACCACTCCACCGAATCATTCGGATGGCGCACATGATTATTGGTCCTCGGAACAAAAAGTTTACATTTCCGGCAATTGAAACTTCCACCGTTCCATTTCCACGAGCGCCGCCTGCCGGGTTAGATTGTAATCCAAGGGCGTAAGCGAAACCTTGCCCGCCGCCAGCGCGGTAAGATCGGTTTCATGGCCCGGCGTCATGGGTGCAGGTCCGCCGGTGAGCCAATAATAGGCGCGGCCCCACGGATCATGCCGTTTCT
>CAZNMP010000444.1:0-2639 GCA_964573875.1 uncultured Planctomycetaceae bacterium
CACGGCCTGCTGAAGCAATACTGCGGACCGGAATTACCGCTGGATCCCGAGTTGGATCTCGAATGCCTACGCTTGCCGCATTTTTATCGGGCATTTTACGTCTATAAATACGCGACGGGCATGTCGGCTGCCATGGCGCTGGCCAATCGCGTTACCACCGGCGGTCCGAAGGAACTCGATGCTTATCTGAATTTCCTGAAAGGCGGCTGCTCGAAAGATCCGCTTGATTTGTTGCGCGATGCGGGCGTGGATATGGAGAAGCCACAACAAGTCGATCGCGCGCTTTCGCAGTTCGGCGAGATGATCAAGGAATTGGATTCGCTGGTGTAGCGGGTGATATGCCGATCCTTTTGAAAGACCTTACCGCCGAGCAACTGCACGCCGCGCTGTCGGACGTGGGCCTTACGCCGCGGCTGGCGCGGCAGTTTCATGCGGCGGCGGTGCGCCATGGACGGCTGCCGCAACGAGGGCAAGGCATCGCCGATAAGCTGATCGACGAGGTTGGGCAACGGACCTCGATTCCCTGTTTGTCGGTTGTTGAGAAAAACATTTCGCCGCAAGACGGATTTACCAAATACCTGTTTCGAGGCGATGGTCCAGAGCCATTCGAAGCGGTTCGCATTCCGCTGCTTCATCGGCCGGAGGATCAGAAATACGTGGTTTGCGTCAGTTCCCAGGTTGGCTGCTCGCTGGGCTGTGCTTTTTGCGCGACGGGGCGCATGGGGTTTCGCCGCAATTTGGCCGCTTGGGAAATCGTCGATCAGGTGATTCAGATTCAAGCCGATTCGCCGCATCCCGTGCGCGGCGTTGTTTTTATGGGCATGGGCGAGCCGATGCTCAACTACGACAACGTGATCCAGGCCGCCCGGATTTTAACGGCGTCCTACGGCATGGCCATCGGCGGCAAGGCGATCACGATCTCTACCGCGGGCATCGTGCCTGGCATACGACGTTTCACGGCCGAGCGGCACATCTACCGTTTGGTGGTTTCGCTCAATTCGGCCGATCCCGTGCAAAGGCGAGAATTGATGCCGGTGGAAAAGGCCTATCCGACGACCGAACTGGTCGAAGCCATGCGAGAATACCATGCTGCGACCGGTCGGCGGTTCATTCTGGCATGGACCATGATGGCCGGGGTCAACACGCGCGAAGAGGATGCACGACGACTGGCGGATTTGGTGCGAGGATTGCCCGTGAAACTGGATTTGATCGATGTCAACGATCCGACGGGCCGATTCCGCCCGCCGACACGCGCGGAGTTGGACACATTCCGCGATGCGTTGACGCTGCACTTGGCCGCGTCGGTGGGCCGGCGGTATAGCGGGGGTCGCGACATTCACGCGGCTTGCGGCATGTTGGCCGGTAGGATAAAGTAGGGCGTTTGCTACTCTATTGCAAAAATTTTGTCATGCTTCGCTAATTCCAACAAAGGACATTCCATGAAAGTCGCTACTATTGTCAGCAACCGCGGCACGATTCGCATTAAGCTTCATGCCGACAAGACCCCGAATACCGTGGCCAATTTTGAGAAATTGGCGGGCAAGGGTTTTTATGACGGATTGAAATTCCACCGCGTTATCGCCAATTTCATGATTCAGGCCGGATGCCCCCAGGGCACCGGCACCGGCGGACCGGGCTATACCTTCAAGGACGAGTTCCATAAGGATCTGAAGCATGACGGGCCCGGCGTGTTGTCGATGGCCAATGCGGGCCCGAATACGAACGGCTCGCAATTTTTCATCACCCATGTGGCCACGCCCTGGCTCGACGGCAAACATTCCGTGTTCGGAAAAGTGATCGAGGGCCAGGATGTCGTCGATGCGATCAAACAAGGCGACGTCATGACCAAGGTCACGGTGACGGAAGAGCCTGACGCTTGAGGCGAAGTCAACGACGCCCGCTTTTACTGGGTGCCATGCTTACGTTTGCCGTAGGCATGGCACCCATGCTTTTTCAATGGGACGCTAGCCGAGCATGGCGGCGATATTCGTCTTGTTCACGGGGTGAATCACGCCGCGCTCGCAAATGATTGCCGCAATCAATTCGGCGGGCGTCACATCGAACGCCGGATTGTAGACCTTGACGCCCTCGGGCGCGGTTTGGCGGCCGAAGCCGTGCGTTACTTCGCGCGGGTCGCGCTGCTCGATTGGAATTTCTGCACCGCTTTGGATCGATAGGTCAAACGTGCTGCTGGGCGCGGCGATGTAGAATGGAATCTTGTGGGCCGCAGCCAATAGGGCAACGCCGTAGGTGCCGATTTTATTGGCCGAGTCGCCGTTGGCAGCGATGCGATCGGCGCCGGTCACGACGGCTTGCACCCGGCCTTCGCGCATCACTTGGGCGGCCATGTTGTCGCAGATCAGCGTTACGTCGAGCCCACGTTGTTGCAGTTCCCAGGCAGTGAGTCTTGCACCTTGCAACAGCGGCCGGGTTTCGTCGGCGTAGATATGCAACGTTTTTCCGGCTTCGGCGGCGGAAAAGAACAGGGCCAATGCAGTGCCATAGTCGGAGGTAGCCAATCCGCCGGCATTGCAGTGGGTCAGTACGCCCTGGCCATCTTTTAGCAGTTCGGCCCCGTGACGGCCGATAGCACGGCACATTTGCCGATCCTCTTCGTGAATGTTTTTCGCTTCCGCCAG
>CAZNMP010000445.1:0-2636 GCA_964573875.1 uncultured Planctomycetaceae bacterium
CGGCACCCGATTGATTTATCCCAAAAACAAGCCATCGAACTTCACGGATTCAGGTAACAGGAAGGCCGGGCTCGATTAGAAATGCTTGGCATATCAATACGCAGCCGGCAACGAGACGTTGACGGACCAAATCAAGAGGGCTAACGTTAAGCCCCCGTCGGACATGGAACTGGATGACTACGGTCTTCCGCCGTGCAATCGATCCGGCGGTCGGCTGCAGAGCTCACTCAACGTCTTCTGCACGCGCGCCGCTTGAGTCGCATCGGTCGTCAGATACCGATGCCGGCCGCCTGCTTGGGGCGTACATCGCATCGCGCCATCATCTTCCACGACCGCGCGGCCCTCCGGCGACAAGCCGAAGTAGCCGGCTTGCGGACGAACGGCGTATAGCACGCTGGTCAAGTCCCACGTCGGCCGATCGTACGGCATTTTTTCGAACAGCCTGTAGGCCTCTGCCAAGGGATGGTGGGTCACATAGCCATAATCCTGGTCGATGCTCCGGGCCGGATACACGATCGCCGTTCCAATCTCGTGACCGCTTAAGACAACCGGTGTCGGCCAGTCGTGAAACACGCGTTGCGCCGACTTGACTTCCAGCACAACGTTGTATTCCCGATAGCGTGCCTCGCCCGGGGCCAATTTGAACTTCCCGGCCATTGCCGACAACAGGCGAACCTTCTGCTTGACCAGCGCGAAGCCGTCCAGCGGCGAGACGGCGTCGGGCTTCGAGTCCAGCAGTCGGGCGAGATTGGTCGAGAATCCCACCTGAACGATGACGACGGAATTGTCCGGCTGAGTGGCAAGCACCTTCCGCAACAGGCCGGTCGCCTCGGGTGCATCATGGCCGTCGCGCAGTCTGTGCGGATAGCGCGGCCGGCCTCCATCTTCGATGGTCGCAAGTGGTCGGATGTACGCGCCATCTGCCGGTGTGACTCCGCCGCGAATGACGCCAATCGGAATATCGCCGCGCCCGTAAAACGTGTTCACCAGATCGACAAACGGCGCGGCGTAGCGGTTGTCCTTCGTGATGGTGACGGCCAACAGTTGGCACTCGCCCTGGCTCTGCAAGGCGTGGATCATGCCCAGGGCCAAGGCGTCGTCGATGTCGTTGCCCATGTCCGTCTCGAAGATCACCCGAACGGGATCGTGATTCGTTGTTTCGCCGCGCTCGGCGCCGCACAATACGGTCGGCAACAAAGCAGACAACAACCACGCTCCGATGGATGCGCTACGCTCGCTCATCGCATAGTCTCCTGTTGAAAAATCGCCAGTTCTTCGCGCGTCGGCAGTGACGGGTGAGCGCCGACCCAACCGTCTGGCACGCGAACACCAGTCCCGCAGGCTCGCCGTGTCTTGTGGCGCTACGCGAAACTCCTGGCAAGAACAGTAGTTCCAAGTTCGATTGAAGTGCTATAGGTGAACGCAAGGCTCCTCGTGTAAATGATTTGCGCCAACAAGTCATTCCGCGGAGGAAGCCATGCGTTCAGGGACGAATTGTACCATCAGTAGCGGGCGAGTCCATTCATGGGCGTTGGAAGTGTTGATCGATGCGAAGCTGAACGATCACGGCTGGAAATGTGCCGCTGCGGTCGTTTTGGGCATCACGCTTCGCGCCGCCGCACGATGCATCTGCGTCAGTGCCGCCTGTCGCGACTTGGCCAAGGCACCGCTGGATCAGGGCGTGATGATGGCCTTGGAGGAAGGCTCGCCCAAAACACTGCTTGTCCTGGAACGGCGGCTGAACGACGCCTTGATCGACCCGCTGCCCAAACGTATGCGCCGGCGGGCATGGAACATCGCTATCGATTGGCACTTGCAGACCTACTACGGACAACTCCTGGCCACGCTGGGGATTGCCAAATCGCACAGCCGACCGCACGTCTCCAAGGACAACCCGTTCTCGGTGAGCCAAGTCAAGACGGTGAAGTACCGGCCCGAATTCCCGGACCGCTTCGCCAGCCACAAACTCGGCCTGGATTTCTGAGACAAGTTCATCCGTTGGCAAAACCACGAGTATCGCCATTGGGGTCTCGGCCTGCTGACTCCGGCCACGGTCCATCACGGCCGGTCCGACGCGGTACTGGCAGCCCAACAGGCCATGCTCACGGCGCGTCCGGTCCCAAAAGTACGGCAGCCTCAAACAGCCATGCATTGAAGCGAGAGGACGAAATTCAACAGTACGGCGTGTCGCCTAGAAGAGAGGGGGTGGTGACGGTATTCGGCTGGAACTGTAGTGGTGGGTATGGCCGTCCCCAGGGGCACACCCAACTTCACGAGCGTGGGACGTTCCGCCGGAGTCACCTCGATGTGCTTGGGCAGCTTGCTGCGGAGAATGCGATTCTCGGCTTTCACAAACTCCAGGTAGAGGACGAGTTCCTTCTCGGTGGCCCGGGTAATGAGCACGAGCAGGGGATGGATCAGTCGCGTCATCTCGGTAGATGCGTAAGTCGTTGGCAGCATGGAGAGTGGCGTACCTTTGAGCCCTCGCTCTATGGCTCAAAGAGCCACGATAGTTCGCCGCCTCGTCCATGCCGAGCAGAATCCATGAAGGAACCGGGCCAGGGATCGCATAGAATCGCATCAATGAAAATTGATGCCAACTGAAACGCTGAGATCCGGATTGTATGGCACCGCTG
>CAZNMP010000446.1:0-2635 GCA_964573875.1 uncultured Planctomycetaceae bacterium
TGAAATAGCCGAAGGTGAAGTCGATGCCTTTGTAATCGTTGTCGATCGTCTTCGGCAGGTGAACGACCGGGATGCGTTTGCTGCCGGCGGGCAGTTGATCCTGGTAGAGCTTGAACTTGTTGGCGGTTTTGAGCGTATCATCACCGCCGATCGAGATCAACGCATCGACGTTCATCGAAACCAGGGCTTCGTAAACCGTCTTCAATGGGGCCGTTCGCTCGGGATCCTTCAAGTGTGCCGGCTCCGAGACGTTTTTGCCGGGGTTGGTCCGAGCGGTGCCGATCAGAATGCCTTGGCTGTTGCGCGTGCGTCGCAAAACGCTATGGGTGACGCGAATGTAGTCGCGGCCCTCAACCATCGGGTGCTCGGGGCTATACTCGACCAAATGCGAATAACCGTTCAAAATGCCGCATACATCGATGTTATTGCGAAGAAACGACACGGCTGCCGTCGATATCACGGCGTTGGCCGCGGGAGCCGGTCCGCCGGCGAACAAAATCGCCACACGACGAATACTAGACTCTAAAAGGGGCGGCCTGGATAACGTATTGCTCATGAAAAACTCCGAGAACAACTAATGGTTAGCGGCTAGCGGTTTGTGGCCCGCAGCCAATTGTCATTGAATTCCAAACTTATTGATGTTTAGGTTGATAATGGTCCGTTACGCTGCATATTTTGTCCATTTTCCGGCCTTCCCGAGGGTTGGCCGCGGTTCATTAGCTACCTAGCGATCAATAATTCCGTAGATTTTTCAACTCGGCCATGTCCGTTCGATGAACGTGGTGTCGACATTGGACTCGTTGAAAGCCGCGTTTTCAGGAATTTTCAGCTGCAACGGGATGGTCGTCTTGATGCCTGCGATGTGCAACTCGCTCAAGGCCCGTTTCATGCAAGCTATGGCTTCAATCCGCGTGTTCCCGAGCACTATCAGTTTCCCAATCATCGAATCGTAAAACGGCGAAACCGTGTAGCCTTCGTGGACGTGCGAATCGAACCGAACGCCGAACCCGCCGGGGATCCGTAGTTTCGTGATGGTGCCCGGGGTGGGGCGGAATCGCTTTTCGGGATCTTCGGCATTGATCCGGCACTCGATCGCGACGCCCCGCTGGACGATGTCTTCCTGGCAGAACGGTAGCTTCTCGCCGGCAGCCACCATAATTTGCGCTTTGATCAAATCGATGCCCGTTACCATCTCCGAAACGGGATGCTCGACCTGGATACGGGCGTTCATCTCGATGAAATAGTAGTTGCCCGAGGGATCCACGATGAACTCGACCGTGCCGGCATTTGTGTAGTTGGCGGCACGAACCAAACGAACGGCCGCATCGCACATCGCTTTGCGGGTTTGGGGATCGAGCTTCGGACCGGGGCTTTCTTCGACCAGCTTTTGGTGCCGCCGCTGCATGGTGCAGTCGCGTTCCCAGAGATGGACGACATTCCCATGATTGTCGGCCAGCACCTGGACTTCGACGTGGCGCGGATGCTCGACATATTTTTCGAGATAGATATCGGCATTGCCGAAAGCGGCTTCGGCTTCGGCTTGAGCCTGCTGGATGGCGGCCTTCAAGGCCAAATCGTTCAAGGCTACGCGCATGCCGCGCCCGCCGCCGCCGGCCGAGGCCTTGATCAAAATCGGAAATCCCAACTGATGAGCCAAGGCAACGGCGTGAGCTTCATCTTCGACCAAACCGTCGCTGCCGGGCACGGTCGGCACGTTGACCTCTTTCGCCAACTTGCGAGCGGCGTTTTTGTCGCCGACGAGCGCCATGGCTTCGTGCGTCGGCCCGATGAATTCGATTTCGCAACTGCGGCATATTTCCGCGAAATGGGCGTTTTCGGCCAAAAAACCGTAGCCCGGGTGAATCGCTTGCACGTTGCCGATCTCGGCGGCGCTGATGACGCGATCGATCTTCAAATAGCTGTCCGAGGCCTTCGGCGGCCCAACGCAATAGGCCTCATCGGCCAAGTCGAGATAGGCTGCACCACGATCGGCCTCGCTAAAGATGGCGACCGACTCGACGCCCAACTCGCGACAAGCGCGAAAGATACGCAGGGCGATTTCACCGCGATTGGCGACTAAAATTCTCTTAAACACTGCTTCTCCCGCACGATTGTCGCATCTGGTTAGATTCCAAAGACCGGAAATCGCTTTTACGATTGCGTATCAACCTTGAATAACGGTTGACCGAATTCGACCGGCGCGCCGTTTTCGGCCAATACGGCGACAATTCGGCCGGAGAGCTCTGCCGGAATTTGATTGAAAACCTTCATTGCCTCGACGATGCAAACGGTCGTCTCGGGACCGACATGGTCGCCAACCTTAACGAAAGAGGGCGACTCGGGATCGGGGGCTGCGTAGAAGGTTCCCACCATGGGGCTCTTGATAACCACGGCATTGTCGGCAGCGGCTTTAACGGCCTGAGCCGGGGGTACGTGGGCTTCAGAGGCCGGGGAACCTGCCGACACTGGTGCGGCAACTACCGGAGCAACAGTCATCGTCGGCGGCACGGCCAAGCCCGCGCGTCGCAGTTGGATACGCACTTCGCCCTGCTGGAGATCGATCTCCGACAGGTCGTGTTCTTTCATTAGTTCGACGAGACGACGAATTTTGCGGACATCAAAAATGTCCTGACTA
>CAZNMP010000447.1:0-2620 GCA_964573875.1 uncultured Planctomycetaceae bacterium
TGCCACTACATTACCACAACCGAATTGTCAAAGAACACACGGCCAACTCACTGCTCGAATTGGCGAAAACACTAAGATTAGCAATCCAACCGAATCCTGTCAACGGCCAATTTGGCTTTTCGCAAAAATTTTTTTGGCGATCCGTCTTTTGTATTCAGCTTCCTGAACGCCGCTGACATCGTTTGTCGCGTCGGCTGTCCTTAGTGTGTCTGGATTATATCGGACGGATTCCGGCTGGCAACCCACCCCAAAATATTTTTTTAATAATTCACCACCTTTAAGCCACAAATCCTTACACAACAATAGGATATGAATATCGCAAATTTTTCAGATTATTCTTTTGCGTAAATCTTTATGGGTAAGGAGAATGGATATAAGGGGGGAAAGTGCATAAGCAACGTCCCCGATTCGTACAGGCAGTCCTTCTTGAAAACAATCGTACGCCATGTCTGTCAGCAATCTCAGCAATAACGACGACGCCATGGCCGAATTTTCGCGGCTTTACGAAGGCTGTGCAGCGTGGCTCTATAGTTATTTGCTGTCGTTGCTCCGCAGGCGTGATGACGCCGACGAAGTATTGCAGGAAACCGCCAAAGTTTGCTGGGAGAAGTTCGACCAATATCGGCCTGGCACTGAGTTCCGCGCCTGGGCATGTCGGATCGCCCATTTCAAGGCGTTGAAATTCCGTCAGCAGCGGAGCAAAGCTCCCTTGGCCTTTTCCGATCTCTTTTTCGAGGTTGTGGACGAAGAGGCCGTGGTCATGGCCGACACGCTCGACGCCCGGCTAAGGTTTCTTGACGACTGTACGGAAAAGCTGCCAGCATCGGATCGAAAACTGGTCCGACTGCGTTACTCGCCCGGCGCTACGACGAAAAGCGTAGCGGAGGCCGTCGGCCGTTCGACCGCCGCGGTGTATCGTTCATTAGTTCGGATTCACGACGTTTTGTTCCACTGCATCGATCAAGCGATGAAAGAGGAGGACCGTCGATGAATGCCGACACGCGCGAACCGTTGGCGGAACTTCACGATCTGCTGGCTATTCTCCATGAAGACGAGCTGACGCCTGAACAAGAAGCACGTATTGAGCAATTGGTTGCGGAAGACATTGCCGCACGGCGTTATTATCTGGAGATGATGTTCCTGTATGGTCATTTACAGTGGAAGCATCGTAGCGAAGAGGTCGCCAGCGCAACCGATTCCCCATCTTCGATAAGCGATGCCGCGGTTCCTCAGACGGTTTCCCTCGTTCTCGACGGATCGTCTCTACCGGCCGTTTCGAATGCGTCGTTTTCTTCTTTCGTCGGCAGTTGGATGTTCGCCAATCTTTTTGCCTTGTTGGTCATGGGATTGGGCATGTTGGGCGCATGGTTGTATCAGATCGATACTCCGCAACCGATGGCAGAGCTTTTGAGGCAGACGGCGGGAACGGCCGCATTGTCTGAATCCGGGAGCGTGAAGTATGTCGGCCAAATCACCGGCATGGCCAATGTACGTTGGGCCGACGAATCGACGGCAGCACTCGGCGGCGCGAGGGTTCCGTTGGGACGCCAATATGCATTGGCTGCCGGTCTGATGGAGATCACCTACGATACGGGTGCAAAAGTAACTCTCCAAGGTCCGATTTTGTATAAGGTTGAATCCGCCGACAGCGGATTTCTGACGATTGGCAAACTGACGGCAAGGCTTGATAAGAAGCTGTCAGCAATCAGCGATCAGCAGTCAGAGAAAGTGGCCAGTGGCCAGTGGCTAGTGGCTAGTGAAGCAGACGCAAAATCCCAAAATCCCAAAATCCCAGAATCCCGAAATCCTAATCCCCAATCCCTAATCCCTAATCCCCTGCCTCCCCCCGCCCCCATGTTCGCAGTCCGAACACCCACGGCCACGGTCACCGATCTCGGCACCGAGTTTGGCGTCGAAGTTGATCGCCGGGGCGCTACCCAGTCGCATGTATTCCGCGGCTCGATAAAAGTTCGGACGATTCTCGCCGGCCATGTCGGCCAAGAACAAGAGGTCGTCGCCTTCGCGAACGAATCTGTTTTCGTGAAAAAATCGGAGGATAACCTTGTCGATGCTCGAATCACCGTGCATCGCAATGTTGTCGTTGACGATCGTTTTGTGAGACTCATGCCCCAGTCGCGGAACGAATGGTCCTTGCGGATTTTGGCTTGGTTTCGCTTAGGCGAGGACGATCCCGGTGCAATTGCCGGACATTTAGCCGACGAGAAAACAACCAATCATGGCCAGCCACGGCATCTGGAGCGGCTTGGCGCGCCTGAATATGTCGCCAATACGGCTGTGCCCGGCAGTTCCTTGGCCATCCGGTTTTCCGGCCGGGATGAATGTTTCTTCAACCGTTATCTCTTCATGCAGCCGGAGAGCAATTTCATCCTAGAGGCCTGGGCGTGCGCCAAGCAAATCGATCTTCCGCCTTCGATTATTGCCTATAAGGGCAATACTGCCGAAAACGGTTATGGATTATTGCTCCAGGACGGCCGATGGCAGTATTTCTTCGGCGGCATCGCGTTTGCCGATTCCGGCGTTGCTTGCGAGCCTGGCAAGTGGACGCATTTGGCCTTGGTGCATGAAAACGGCCGAACCCAACTATGGATCAATGGCCGGC
>CAZNMP010000448.1:0-2595 GCA_964573875.1 uncultured Planctomycetaceae bacterium
TTGCCCGAACCTGTCACGCCGGCCAGCAGAATCATGCCCTGGTCGAGTTCGCACAATCCGGCCAACGACGGGGGCAAAAACAGCTTGTCAAACGTCGGAATCGTGTTGTTGACGCGCCGGGCGACCAAACCAATCTGCCCCATCTGCTGCAACACGTTCACGCGGAACCGCCAACGCTTGCCGTCCAGATCAAGAATATGGGCAAAGTCGACGCCGCCGTCCTCGTCGAAAATACGCTTCCGACGCTCTTGCACTTCAAGCATCGGGAACAACAACCGCACCATCTCCTCGGTGTCGATCGGGCCCCGATTCAGCGGTTTCAGCGTACCATGCACGCGGACATAAGGCGGCCGGCCCACTTTCAAGTGAAGGTCGCTTCCTTCGAGCTTCACCAACGCTCGAAAAAGCTTGTCTACTTCCAACTCTTGGCGTTTGCCGAGTAATCGCTGCTGAATCGCGTCGTTCGAGGACATAGAAAGGGGCTAGGGATTAGGGGCTAGGGGCTAGTGATCCGAGGGCAAGCAGCCGGCATTTTTAACTGCACGTTGCAAGCATTCTCACAGGTACCCCGCGTTGTTGCATAACTCGTTTGGTCTCTTCAATCGTATATTCACCGAAGTGGAAGATGCTGGCGGCCAAAGCCGCGTCCGCGCCTCCCAACAGAATGGCGTCGGCAAGGTGTTCGGGACATCCCGCACCGCCGCTGGCGACCACGGGAACCGAAACGGCGTCGGCCACCGCGCGGGTAATCTCCAAATCGTAACCGTCTTTCGTGCCGTCGGCATCCATCGAGGTTAGAACGATCTCGCCCGCGCCAAGACGCTCGACCTCGCGAGCCCAAGCGACCGCTTCGAGCCCCGTGCCGATCCTACCGCCGTTGATATGAACTTCCCAAAACTCCCGGCCATCTTTCATGACCCGTTTCGGGTCGATATTCACCACGATGCACTGACTTCCGAAACGCCGCGCGGCTTGGCGAACGAAATCAGGATCGCGGCAAGCGGCCGAGTTGATCGACACCTTATCGCATCCGGCATTCAACAACGCGCGGATGTCGTCGATCGTGCGGATGCCGCCGCCGACAGTGAGGGGCATGAAAATCACTTCGGCCGTCCGCCGAACCACGTCGAGGATGATGTCGCGCTGCTCGTGGCTGGCCGTGATATCGAGGAAGACAAGTTCGTCGGCTCCCTCTTTTTCGTAGCGCGCAGCAACCTCCACGGGATCTCCGGCATCGCGAAGATTGAGGAAATTCGTGCCTTTTACTACCCTGCCTTGATTGACATCAAGGCAGGGAATCACCCGTTTAGCGAACATACCGTTTACTGTAATTCCCGCAATCCCCCCGGTCAACCACACCCCCCTGAAAGGCTGCATCTGGCTATTTGTACGACACCGACCTGGGAATCGGATTGCCGGAACTGATTTTCCAATCACTCTGATAGCGCGATCACAAAGTATTTTTCCGGCGGGATAGACTCATACTCTATTCACAGGCCGCCTCGACCACCTGCCGGCACGGGGGCAAGGAAGCTAAAAACAGCTTGCCGTAGGGTTTCGTCCGGATCCGAGGATCGAGAATCACGACCATGCCTGTATCCTGGTTCGTGCGAATCAAGCGACCGAATCCTTGTTTCAGTTTGATGATCGCCTCGGGCAATTGGTAATCGCGGAACGGATTGCCGCCTGCCTCGCGAATCGCGTCGAGCCGAGCTTCCAACAGCGGGCGGTCGGGCACGCTGAACGGCAATCGGGTGATAATCACGTTTTGCAGGGCATCGCCCGGCACGTCCACGCCTTGCCAAAAACTATCGACCCCAAACAGCACCGACCGCGGATTCTCTTTGAACAATTCCAGCATCCGGCTCCGAGGCATCCCTTCGGCCTGGCTGTAAAGCGTCAGGTTTTGCTCGACGAGCCAAGGCGTCAAGATCGACGCCGCCCGACGCATCATTTCATAGCTGGTGAACAGCACAAATGCTCGCCCCTCGCTTTGGGCTACATAACGGCGAATCATGTCGATGGCCATCCGTTCATAACGCTTCGGATCGCCGCTGGGGTCCGGCATTCCGCTTGGCAGTATGATCCGCGCCTGGCGTTGATAATCGAAAGGGCTGCCCAAACAAAGCGTTTCCGTCTGTAACAGCCCAATCCGCGATTGAAAGAACTCGAACGAAGGTTTTCCGCCGCCGGAACTGCCGGTCGCCAACGTCGCACTGGTCAGGATCGTGGTGGGCACTTGGCTAAAAAGATGCTCGCGCAGGACTGGCCCCACGTCGATCGGAGCCGCCGCCAAGGTGATCCGCAACCGGCTGCGATTGAAATTCCCGTCAACCCAATAGACCGCATCGGTCAACTGCTGGTCAACCCAGTCATCAATGCCCTTGGCCAACCCATCCAGCCGATTGGCGGCTGCCGAAAAATCTTGGCGTTCCTCGGGCTGCTGGATCTGCTTAGCATGACGCCGTAGCATGGCGACAAGCTGCCGCAAACTCTCGCTAAGCGTATTACGGACGATGCCCGGCGTTCGGACTCGCCCGTTGCCCTTCGGCTGGGCCGACAACCATGCCGCCACGCTCTCGAAGAAATCGGCCG
>CAZNMP010000449.1:0-2594 GCA_964573875.1 uncultured Planctomycetaceae bacterium
TCTCGGGATAAATTTGAAATTTATGGTGGATGCGCTGCCGTTGCCGTTGCGACTGCACGTTGCGGGGGTTGTGCCCCGAGGCGTGCAAGGTGAACATGGCGAACTGGCAGGCGTCCCAATTGCGGACGCGCGTGCCGCCCGCGGCGTTGCCTTCATCGACGATATCGAAGCAATGGCATGTCGGGCAGGTGTAGGCGCAGGCCCCGCAGCCCAAGCAACGCCGGCTGACGGTTTCCCATTCCGGCTGCTCGTATCCACGGGCAAGGAATTCGCCGACGGCGGCCAGATCGAATTGCTCGGGTGGACCTTGCGCGATTTGTCCTTCGGCGGTCGAGGCGGTCGTATGGCCGGCCATCAAGCGGCGGCCCTTTTCGGTCAAGCAGCGCACTTCGTACTCGCCGTTGCCAAGCTCGACCAGCAAAACATCGGAACCGCGGGTGTCGCCCGGGCCCGAGCCGACCGATGTGCAAAAGCAGCGGGCGTCATGCTCACGGCAAGATAGCGTCACAACCGTGGTCAACTCGCGGCGGCGGTTGTACGATTCGTCGCGCGTGTCCCAGTTGAAAATATGATCGAGAACCGGCAGCGAGGCGGCGTCGCACGGCCGGGCGCCGATAATGACCCGCTCGACCGTCGGAAGCGCGCCGGGCGTCAGTTCGATTTTTTTGCCTTTAACCACGTAACCGTACAAGATTTCGTGCCGAGGCAGGAAGAATTCCTTGATCGAGTTGGCCGGATGAATGAAACCGTCGAGTCGCAGTTGCTCGGCTTTTTCCAAAGCGGCATATTGGATCAGATCATGGCGCGGCGCGTTGCCGGCTGCTTTGACCATGCGAGGGCCGGCCACATGACGACCCTCGGCGATCCACTGATCGACCAATTGGCGAATTGCATTGAGGGAGATGATTTCGCTCATCGGATGAACTCCTCGCGGTCTTGCTGGGAGTACGAGCCGATGATCGGCTCGGCCGCTGGATCGTTGCCCGCTCGAAAATCAAAATTCTCTTCGGCCGCTTTCGCCAACGAGAGGTTCAAGAGCCGTAAATCGATGCCCGCCGGACAAACACGTGTGCATTCGTCGCAGCCCACGCATCGGCCGGCCAGATGGAACGCGCGGGTGATTTGCCACGCCATGTTCCCCTTCAGATTGGCCGACGTGCTGATGCTCACTGGGCGATTCTTATCGGCGATACATTGCCGGCAATAGCACATCGGGCAAACCTGGCGGCATGCGTAACACTTAACGCACCGCTTCAGTTCCTCGGTCCAATAGGCCATCCGTTCCTCGGGCGTTTTTTGCATGAATGCCTCGATATCGGCATAGCGACGTTCCGACGGCACGGATTGCGGCGCGTCGCTCGATGCCTGGCCTAGGACCGTATCGCAGCCGCGCGGGGTGCGGACGTCGCATGTTTGGCATTTCGGCTGCCGGGGATTCCCGACGCCGTCGCAGGCGAGTCCGATCACGGTGAGTTGCGAGCGGTCGATTTGCGATTCTTTATCCAGCACGACCAAAGCTCGCTGGTCGCAGCCCTTCACGCAAATGGCCGCCTTGCCCAGCGAAGCGATTTCCTTGCGGGAAAGATATTTTGTCAGATTGGTGAAACATTGGTCGTTCCACACCAGTTGTTCGACATCCTCGGGCCGCGTGATGAACACGGGAAACGCAGGTTCGTCGGGCGCAGTTTGTCCGTAACCGACGACGACCTGCACGGTCCCGTCTTCCAGCAATCGCCGACATGTTTGACGCAGTTCGTCGATCATCGTTAGCTACATTCTGTTTGGCAAATTTGTCGGTAGGCCGCGTAAGGGCCCAATTGTTTGGTCTTTTCCGTGATATCGGTGATGACCTGTTGCCACTTGTTGCCCTCGGCGGCCGAAATCCACGAGAAATGGATCCGGTTGTGGTCGATGCCCAGGGTGTCCAACAATTGGCGGAACAGAATCCACCGGCGGCGGGCGTGGTAGTTGCCGGCCGTATAGTGACAATCGCCCGGATGGCAGCCCGAAACCAGGACGGCGTCGGCTCCTATCTCGAACGCTTTGATAATCAAGTTGAAGTCGATGCGCCCCGTGCAGGGCAACCGAATGATGCGTACATTGGCGGGATATTCCAAGCGGTTCGTGCCCGCCAAGTCCGCGCCCAAGTACGTACACCAATTGCACACGTAGGCGACGATTTTCGGTTTGAATTCGTTGTTTTCGCTCATACGAGGCTCTCCAACATCGCGTAGACTTGCTCTTCGGTGAAACCTTCGAGGTCAACGCTCTTCGAGGGGCAGACGGCCACACAGGTGCCGCATCCCATGCAAAGCCCCGGATTGACGCGGGCCGTCCGCTTCACAAGGTTGCCCTTGCGGTCGCGAATCTCGGCCTTTTCGATGGCGCTATAGGGGCAGGTTCGGACGCACGCGAAACACGCGGCGCAATTGTTTTCGTTCACCTTGGCGATTTCCGGCTCACGCGAAAGCTCCTCGCGGCTGAACATCACCAACACTTTGCCGGCGGCTGCACTGGCCTGGGCCACGGATTCGGGAATGTCCTTCGGACCCTGGCAGGCTCCGCAAACGAAAACGCCGGCCGCATTCGTTTCG
>CAZNMP010000450.1:0-2593 GCA_964573875.1 uncultured Planctomycetaceae bacterium
CGGACTCGGTGGTCATCAGGTAGTGCTTTCTCGCCACCGTTGCCAATTCGATCAGAGGTAATGGCGCTTTGCCGAAGGCGTCTATCCAAGCGTGGAACCTCTAGGAATTGCCGGTAAGCACTCTCAACCGATCGCTTCGCTGCCGGATGCCCGTTTGGTGCTGTTCGTCGGAGTAGCTCGGGTCTTTGAGCTCTTGCCATGTCGCACACGGCATGTCCGGGCAGAAGCCGCAATGCTTCAATTGTTTGTCCATGACAACGCAACGGTAGATCGGGCAGATGTCGGTCGAGATGTATTGCGTCCACCACACGCGGCCTTCAATGGCCGAGCAACCGGCGCATTGCCGGGTCTTGAAATGCTCGCACCCGCACGACGCACAATCGCAGCCGCAGACCGACAACATCGCCGGTTTCCAAGCGCTCAACACGCCTGTTTCGTGCGTTTGTTGCCACTCGCGCCACTGGTCGGGCGTGCGGACACCGCCTTCGATGACGGCACGATAGAGATCGACTGATAGGAACATGGGCAGTTCGCCCGCCGCCCGCGCTTCTTTCAACGTGAGAATCGCCATGCGTGTTTCCGGCGTCAAGGCGGCTTTCATCGGCTCGACGAAGTGCTCGCCTCGTGGCAGCGCGTAATCCTCGGGGGCCGACCACATATCAACCTTCCAGTCGATGCCCGCGTCGTCGCAGTAGTGCAACTGCCAATAGAGTGCCTTGTCTGGCGTGTTCAAGGCGTTGACGAACTGGGCCGACGTGACTCGCGGGTTCATGGCACACTCGGCAAGCACCTGAAACCCGTCTTCGATCTTCAAATCGGGGCAGTAGATTTCCATGTCGATGTCCGGCGCGACGGCCACGTCGATCGCCAGTGCCCCGACGAGCACCGGTCGGCCGAATCGCCGCCATCGGTTCATCAAGTCGAGATCGCGCAGAATCGCTTCTGCCTTTTTTCGTTGCTGTTCCGCTCGTTGAAGTGGGTCTACTGAATTCTTCATGGGTGGTTTTCCGTAGTAGGTAGTGATAATCTCTTGCCGGTGGCGCGTCGGTTTCACGCCTTGGGTTTGCGTTTGACGGCCAGGAGCGTTTCCGCGTCGGCAAGCATCGTCTTGTTGTTGATGTTCAGCAGGAGCCACTTGCCGTCGTGGTAGGTGGTCGCCTCGTCATAGGCTTTCTGGACTCGCGCGGATAACTCGTTTCGTATGTTATCCACCTTCGCTCTTTCTTCACGGCCGAAAACGATCACCAGCAGGCAGCGGCCCTTTTCCGGTATCATGGTGCAGAACGACTTGCTCTTCTTGTATCGGACTGACCAGCCGTGTTTTTTGCCGCCGTAGAGCCACTCGGGCACAAACACGCCCGGATACCGCTCGGCGATCATCTGCTCAACCTGTCGCCAGAAACCAAAGGCTCTCTTGCCGAGCCACGATTCCAACTGCCGAGGCGTCGGATGCGATCCGGGTTCGGTCAGGCGGGAGTTGTTCTCATTCATTCTGGCGCTGCTCACAATAACTCGATTCCACTCGTGGTCGTGCTTTTGATTTCTTCAACGAGAATCGCCGGCCTTCGGTTGTTTGTTCGCGCGGCCCGGCGATGGCCTTGTCCTTGGCCGAGCGTTCCCTGCTGCAACGCTGCCAGTGGGTTATCATACCGCAATGCCTTCCTGGAGAAAACTGCAAGATGATGACCGCCCGGCTGCGTTTGACTTCTGTAACCGTCGTCTTGGCGCAGGCTGAATTGACGGATCGGACTGAATTTGCCCGACTGCTGTCGGCAACCATGCCTGATGAGTGGCCATGCAACACCGACGCCTTGAAGCTGTGGACCGCCCGAGTGGAATAGAGTCGGTCAAGACTGTCTCGTCTATTGTTCTTCCGGTGTATTGCAACGGTGCGATTCAAGAACTCTTGGGGGATAGGCAGAAAAGTGGCTTGAACTGCCTTGGGCAACTTTGTATAGTATACGGCTGTTCATGTTTCGATCAGGCAAAGCCATCGAATGTTTATGGTTGATTTACACCGTAACAATCGTGCGACTACGTACTTACGGAAACGTCTGGTAGTATCAATATCGGCAAGCAGTGACATGAGTTAGCGAAATCAGCTTCTCTTGCAACTAACTTGAGACAGAATTTACATGGCTTGAAAGCCGATTAACATCAGGGGAAAGAACGTGCATAAAAGCTGCCAAATGTTCATTCCCGAAGGGTTCTCCGAGCGTGATGTGGAAAAGGGACTTTCGCTCGCCAGCCGGGTTCATCCGAAATATCGGCCGGTTTTTGAGAAGATGAGCGAGGAAGACATGGCGGCAGTGGCGCTGTACTTTCTGCCGCATGGATCGAAGAAGGATTTGTTGGAAGTCACGCGACCGAGAGTCATCAAGTGGTACTGCCCATTCGCCGATCAGCGGGTGTTCCCGTCGGGGCATCGGTATTCGATCAATGTGTATACGGGCTGCGAACATCGGTGCCAATATTGCTATGTGACAGGGTACAGCGATCGGCGGCCGAATTGCAAAAGCCGGTTTCGACAGGATTTGCGCAAGGATTTGGAGGCGTTGGAGGTGTTTGATGTTCCGTCCGCGCCGGTGCATCT
>CAZNMP010000451.1:0-2589 GCA_964573875.1 uncultured Planctomycetaceae bacterium
CGTGTTCCGTGGGCGCAAGTTTTCCTTGGCCTCGGGCCTGATGGAAGTCACCTATCAAGCCGGCGCAAAAGTGCTTCTCCAAGGGCCAGTCACCTTTTAAATCGAATCCCGCGACAGCGGTTACCTCTCCCACGGCAAGCTCACCGCGAGGCTGGAGAAGAAGGGGGCGGAGGTCAGCGGTCAGGGGACAGGGAAAGTGGCTAGTGAAACAAATTCCAAATCCCAAAATCCTGAAATCCCGAAATCCCAAATCCCAAATCCCAAATCTTCCCCCGCCCCTGCGTTTGCTGTGCGAACGCCTACCCTCACCGTCACCGATCTCGGCACTGAGTTTGACGTGGATGTTCAGGAAAGCGGGGCAGTCGAAGTTTCGGTTACGCAAGGAACCGTCGAAACGTCGCGTATCCCGCAGAAAGATAAATCACCGATCAAAGAACGCTATGTTGCCGGCGACGCGGTGCGGTTCGCTTCGGCTTCGGCTGCGCCAGTGCGTATTGCCGTGACCAAACGTAAGGCTTCGATCGACGGCCTCATGACCACTGTCCACAAAGCCCGGCAGGCAGCCTATCTCAAGCCTGCGAATATCGTGGCTTCGTCCTACGGCCGCATCTGGGATGCCAGCGGCAAAAAACTCGCCGTCGGCGACCGCCGCCAAGCGTTCCTCATGGCCACCGACTTAATCCTCGGCCGCGGCCTGACGGAAAACTATCCACGCAGCAGCTTTGACACTTTTACACAGGGATTAGGGATTAGGGATTGGAGATTAGAAGCGAGTAGCGGTCATGTGGATAAGAAGAATCTCCCTTCTCCCGCAGGCGGGAGAGGGGCCGGGGGTGAGGGCGGTTTGCAGCAGAATACGGATAGCATCCGTAATGGGGCCCAATCCTCCACCCCCACTTCTTTCGTTGGGTTGCTCTACGACCGTCGCGTACGCATTGATCGCATCAAAATCTGCTTGGGCTGGCAAACACCGGAAGGCGGCAGTTGGAGCGAACCGCCGCGATTGTTCATCTTGAAAAATCGGGTGGATACGAATCAAACCCGGCCCGAGAACGATCCTTCGGACTGGCGTGAAGTGGCGTTGCACGCAGCCTATGGCCGCTCGTTGGATAGTCATCGCATCGGCAACGCCGGGAAGGTAATCGAGTTGGTGATATCCCAATGCAGCGAAAAAGAACGTACCGGCTACGGTTGGGCCTTGGGCGGCACAGTCGCGGACGGCACAGACCATTTTCTTTCCGTTACGGAACTCTACGGCTTTGGCGAGAAGATGAAAACCAAGTAGGGCGTTCACTCGCCTGATGTCCATATTCCATTGTGAGAAACGCAGTGTTTAGCAACTTTTTAGGAGATGTAAAACAATGAACGCGAGCAAATGGGGTCTTGCAGGGGGGGTGGTCCTGCTGATCGCTGGCGTCAGCCACGCGACAACGATTCACACTTATGGTACCGAGTTTGCCGGCCCAACGGCCAGCACCGGCTGGTCCTATCTTTGCACCGACGGCACTAATGCCATTGGCGATTCAGAGCATTATGGGACATTACTATGGGACAGCGGCCAGAATCAATATGATTCCACGGGCGATTCATCCACATGGAGCAACAACGGCGTGTATTCCTGGATGCGGCTTTCCTCCAATGCAGTCATCCCAGGTTATGGTACAGGCCAAGGCGCGGCCAAGGATGTCTACGACATCGCTGCCTATCAAGTACAGGCTGGTGAAGTAGGATACGGTAAAATTACAGGTAGTTCTTTAACAACAATGAAAGGCGTTGATGATAGCGGCAATATCAATAGCAGTCAAACAGGATTGAGGGTCTGCGTCTACGTGAACGATGTGGTCAAGAATAACGTCGTTATCCCCGTGAACTCGACGGGGGATTTTAACTGTGATTTGGGTTTGCTTTCGGCAAGCGATAAAATCTACGTCGCCGTCGGAGCAAACGGCGATCAATGGGCAAATTTGGGATCCAACTTCGGATATTCGATCCAGATAACACCCGTCCCCGAGCCTGCCACGGATATGTTGCTATTAGGATCCGCCATTAGCGGCATTTTGGCCTATGCTTGGAAAAAGCGAAAATAGAAGTATAATGGATATTGGCTGGCGGATGGCCGATGTATCGAAAAGATTGCATCGCCATCCGCCGTCGATTCCAACTCGATCCTGCGTGAGGTGAGCGCATGTGCCAAAATCGTCATCGCAAATCCGGGTTTACGCTCGTTGAGCTTTTGGTGGTCATCACGATCATCGGCATCCTCATCTCGCTCTTGCTGCCGGCCGTTCAGGCAGCCCGCGAGGCTGCACGACGGTTGCAGTGCCAAAACAATCTCAAGCAGATCGGCTTGGCAGTCCATAACTATGAAAATGCCAACCGCATGTTTCCACCGGGCGGATTGGCTGCCGCCGCCGGCGGTTATGGTTTTTCCTGGCTCGTCCGAATTTTGCCTTACTGCGAGCAGCAAAACGTCTTCGATACGCTCGACTTCAACGGCCAAGGCTCCTGGTGTATCATCGGCTGGGTAGGTCCGGACAGCTACGGCGGTAACGTTCACAACCGCCAAGCACTCCACAATATCCAGTTTCC
>CAZNMP010000452.1:0-2582 GCA_964573875.1 uncultured Planctomycetaceae bacterium
TGTCCCATGTGTTCATCTTCAAGCACGAATGAGCCATGCACACCAAGAACAACCTGTGGCTCCAAGTACTTGAACAACTTCACACCCCACTCGTAACCCAGTTCTTCAAACTGTAAATCAACAAAGCACATGTGTTTCTTATTGCCTGGGTACGGATAAAAGCAGTACTTCCTGAAGTAATCCCGTACTTGTCCATGACCGTGCTTGACGATAAGGCATGCCTGATTTCAAACTACTCATAGAAGTATTGGCAATCACTGGGTCGAACAAACAGTCTGCTTGGCAGCCTGCCTTTCTGAACCATCAACCAAACTTCTTCCCCTTGGTTGTAGGTTGCGGCTTTGCCGGTCTCACAAGCCGATCAGCATATTTCTCTTCTTGGAGTTTCATGTAGTATTCAACGAGTCGTTTCGGATCATGGCCGCATTGTTCCGAGATGCGGTGGCGCGCCTCGCGAACTCGGGCAATCGTGGGATCGGGTTTCATTTCACAGCTCCTCGGCAAGGAGTTCAAGCGGAGTGACCAGACTCGGAACGTGGAGTCCCAGCATTCCATTGATAATTCGGATATGTTGAAATTTGTTGGCATTGGCCAGATGTTGACAATTCCAGGTCAAGAGAAAATCGCACTTGTGATATGACGCCATCGCCAGATGAAGGGCATCGCCGGCGGGATCCGCCGGCATCAGCGAGTGGCGAATATATGCCTCCACGATTTCCCAAACTTTGCTCTCAATGGGAAGCACGGGGATTTCAGCCACCAAGGATAGGACATCTTGCTTGGTAGGATAATCGCCGGCGCTCAATTCATCAAGAACCGCCGGACTGGTGAAGACTTCGTAGGACTCGCTCTTAAAGTCCCACCAATGTTGCGTCCAGTTCCGACGCACAACGGCCTCTGCGTCTGTCCGAGTTTCACAATAGAAGCTTGGTATGGACGTTTCAATATAAACTCGTGGAAGGGTCATTTGGTTGTTCCCGCATTACCACATTTCTTGGGTGCAGCGACTTACGCCGCGTGGACGCGGCAGTTCAACTCCGCCACCACGCACTCCCCCCCAATCTTTATTAATGTCTAGGTTGATAATGATCCGTTAGGCAACGTTTTTACCAGTTTTTCAGCCTCCCGACGACCAACCCTTCGGGTCGGTGCCCGGGCTTCGGCTCATTCGCTACCTAGGACACAATAGTCCCTCGCGCTCAGCTTTTCTTCATGCAACAATTCTTAAACTTCTTGCCGCTGCCACAGGGGCAGGGATCGTTGCGGCCGACGTGCTGTTGACGGTTGCGGATCGGTTGCGGCTTGTGGTCCACTTCGGTGCCTTCGATGGCCGCTTGCTGCTGGGCGGCAATCTCGCCGGCCGATTGGGCGTCTTGATGGATGGCTTCCGATTCCTTCCAGGTCGAACCGACGAAGCTTTCGTCGAGCTGTTCCATGCGGAAGATCAGGTCGGTCACGCGCTCACCGACCGAATCCCACATCTGCTCGAAAATGCGCATGCCTTCGCGTTTGTACTCGACCTTCGGATCGACCTGGGCATAGCCGCGCAAACCGACGCTGCTGCGCAGGTGGTCCATCGAAAGCAGATGATCTTTCCAAGCGGTGTCGAGCAGTTGCAACACCAACGCCCGTTCCATTTTCCGCATTTCCGGGCGATACATTTCCTCGACGGCGGCGGTCAGATGGCGTTTGAGCCGCTCCTCGTCGCCTCGCATCATCTCTTCGGGCGTCAACTCGTAACGGTATTTCTCGTTCAACCAAGCCGAAAGCTCGGCGAGCCGCCCGTTTTCCTGGGCCGTGCGCAAGGCCGTCGCCGTGGGCGTATCGGGCGTAAAGATGCGGCCGAGCCATGCGTGGGCTTCGGTCAGCGCGGCCGACAGCCCTTTGGCAAATTGCCGACTATGTTCGACCAACAGCGCACGAACTTCGTCGCGTTGTTTGTTCTTCAAGTCTTCAATGCTCAACTCGACGCCGAATCGGCCGGCCGCCCATTGGGCCAACTCCTCGCGTTCGTAGCGTTTGTGTCCCGTGGCATCGCGCGTCGTGAAGTGGTACAAGCCGGCCATTACCGGATAAGCGTCTTCTTTCTCTTCATACGTCGCCCGGGCTTTCTCTTGGACCAATCGTTTGAACGAGGGGAGATCCAAATCACGCACTGTATCGACGCCAAGTTCGATGCCGAACTTGTGACGCACCCAGTTGCAGGCGGTTTGGACGCCGAAATCGGGCCGAAGGAATTGCTCGCCCTCGCTCAGGTCGATCTTTTCGACAGCCGCCCGAGCACGTTCAATCAGGAAATCGCCGACTTGATCGCGGCCGAGCTGCTTTAGGTCGCGGTCGCGAAGGCTCAGATGCCATCGGGTGTTCGCGGTTTTGGCCAGGGCCTCCCAATTCCATTCGCCGGGATCTTCTTCCTCGGGCAGTTTTTCTTCCAACGCTTCAGGCACTTGCCCCTCGGCCATGCGTTCGGCTTTTTCGCGGGCGTAGGTCTCGGCTTCCGCGACCGTCATGCCGCGGAAATCGCGGGCCTCGAACTCGACCGACAATTGCTTGGCCGCCCAACCGGCAAACGTTTCAGTGCC